>NZ_JAPTFO010000031.1:0-46561 GCF_030985515.1 Stenotrophomonas sp. Sm10 | reverse complement strand
TCGATCCGGCCATGCTGAAGGTGGGTCAAGCCTGCTTCCAGCAGGCTTGACCACGAACATAGGATCTCGACTCTACAAATCCTGCTGGGCAGAATGGCCCATCACCTCCCGACGGGCGACGCGATGCTGTTCGAGTGGTTGCTGGGTTCGTATCTGCTGCTGATCGACTGGCTGATCCGGCTGGTCGCGCTGTGCTGGATTCCCACCCGCACCACGCCGGGGGCGGCGCGCAGCTGGCTGCTGCTGGTGGGCTTCGTGCCGCTGCTGGGCCTGCCGCTGTACCTGCTGTTTGGCCACCCGTGGCTGTCACGCGAACGCATCCGCCGCCAGGCCGAGGCCTCGCAGGTCATCCGCGAGGAACAGGCGCTGCAGCACCGCCTGCGCTGGACCCCGCAGCCGGATACCGCAAGCGCCGAGATCGTGCCGCTGGTGCAGCGCCAGGGCGATTTCATGCCGGTGCACGGCAACGCCGTCGATCTGCTGACCGACTACGACGAATCGCTGCACACGCTGATCGCCGACATCGACCAGGCCGAAGACCGGGTGCACCTGCTGTACTACCTGATGTTCGACGACGCGGTGGGCGAGGCTATCGTCGAGGCCCTGCAGCGTGCGGCTGCACGGGGCGTGCAGTGCCGAGTGCTGCTCGACGCGGTGGGCGCCAAGCGCGGCCTGCGTGCCTATCGCAAACGCCTGGAAGCTCGCGATATCGAAGTGCGCGCGATGCTGCCCGGTGGCCTGCGCTGGCGCCGCAGCGGGCGCATGGACCTGCGCAACCATCGCAAGATCGCGGTGATCGACAACGAAGTGGCCTATGTCGGTTCGCAGAACCTGGCCGGCCCGCAGTTCGTGCCCGGCCACCCGAACCGCGAGCTGGTGGCGCGCGTGCGTGGCCCGGCGGTAGCGCATCTGGAAGCGGTGTTCGCCAGCGACTGGTACATGGAAACCGGCCAGCGCCTGGACGTGATCGCCGATGTGCCCGAGTGCAGCGACGACATCGCCACCCAGCTGCTGCCCAGCGGCCCGGCTTATCCGTACAGCAACGCACGCGACGCGGTGGCGGCGCTGATCCATCTGGCGCGGCGACGGCTGGTGATGGTCACCCCGTATTTCGTGCCCGACGAAGCCACGCTCAGCGCGCTGCGCATTGCGGCGTTGTCCGGCGTGCAGGTGCAGCTGATCCTCTCGGCCAGCAACAACCAGCGGCTGACCTCGTGGGCGCAGGAGGCCTACTACGACGAGCTGCTGCGTTGTGGCGTGCGCATCGCGCTGTACGAACCGCAGTTCCTGCACGCCAAGCACATGAGCGTGGACGAGGGCATCGCCGTACTCGGCTCGATCAACATGGATATCCGTTCGTTCGCGCTGAATGCCGAGATCGGCCTGATCTGCTACGACCGCGCGCTGGTGCAGCAGCTGTGCGCGATCGAGGATGGCTACCTGCGCGAGTCGCGGCAGCTGGACCTGCAGCAGTGGCGCAGTCGCCCCACGTGGCGGCGCAGCCGCGAAGGCATCGCACGGCTGGCCGATGCGTTGATGTGAGAAATCGAATCGAAAGTAGCTGAATGCGGGGAGCTTATGGGAAAGGGCAAGCATGGGTTGCAGGTGTTCGATGAGAGCGGAACCTCTTTGGTCGAGGTCGGGCCACATGTTGTGGTGGATCGCCCCGAATTTGGCGCTGCAATAGGCTCCATCGCCACAGCTTGGGCTCAAGCCGAGGTGAATCTTTTCTGTCTACTCGCCGTACTTATCAATACAACGCCGGAGTTGGTGAAGAGTTCTCTCAAAAAGCATCGTTCGGCAAAGTCGGCTTCCGAAGCGGCACGGAAGATTGCTACAGAGACCCTTGATGGCGCAGCTCTTCAAGATGTAGTTGAGCTGCTGGGTGCACTGGATAAGGTTCGGGATGCTCGGAACCGAGTTCAGCACGACGTTTGGGCGCGAAAGGCAACCGATAGCGATCGGCTCTATAGAGTGCATTCTGACCAGTACCTCGCTTTGGCCCTGAAGCTTCTAGACGTAGAAAGGATGAACGCCCCTGCAGCGGCTGCAATTGAAGTTGCCACGAGCTTCGCCGCGGCGGTTTCGGAGGGTTACTCAGTTTCCGATCTCAACGAGATCGCTGACGACATAGATTCAGTCAGCAAGCGTCTACTGACAGCGATGTTCAGTAATCGAATTCGCCAATTGAAGGCACTTGGCCAGGTAGATCCTTCATCAGGATCGGTCTGAAACAAGAAGAAGCGCCCATCCCGCCCGCTTCGGCAACCCGGCCCGTCATCGCCGATGGCCTACAATCGGCGCATGACTGATTCACCGCGTAATGGCGAACTGGACCTGGCAATCATCGGTGGTGGTGCGGCCGGGGTGCTGGTGGCGATCCAGGTGTTGCGCCAGGCCCAGGCGCCGCTGGCGCTGGCCATCTTCGAACCGGCTTCGCAGCTGGCGCAGGGCATCGCCTATGCCACGCCGTGGCCGGAGCACCTGCTGAACGTGCCGGCGGCGAAGATGAGTGCGTTTGCCGACCAGCCTGGCGATTTCCTCGACTACCTGATGGCCGCCAACGCCTACCCGGGCGAGGCGCGCGAGGTGCTGGGCGAGCGTTACGTGTGTCGCCATTACTTTGCTGCCTACCTGCAGCAGCGCCTGCAGGAGGCCGCCGCGGCGAGCCCGGCGCAGCTGCAGGTGATCGCGCAGCCGGTACTGGGCCTGCAGCCGGATGACCACGGCTACCAGCTGACACTCGGCGATGGCAGCACGCTGCATGCCGCGCAGGCGGTGCTCGCCACCGGCAACAGCATGCGACCGCTGCCGGTGGCTGGTGCCGACGCACTGCCCGCCGATGACGTGATCGAGGCCTGGGACTACGACGGTGTGCGTACCCTGGCCGGCGACCAGGCCGTGGCCATTGTCGGCTCCGGCCTGAGCATGGCCGACACCGTGCTGGCGCTGGTCGCCGCCGGTCATACCGGCCCGCTGCATGTGATCTCGCGCCATGGCCTGCTGCCGTTGCCGCACGCGCACGGCGGCCTGCCCAGCTTCGATCCGGCGGTGCTGCTGCCGATGAACCTGCGCCAGCGCCTGCGTGCGCTGCGTGGCTTCGCCCGTCAAGCGCAGGCCGATGGCCTGCCGTGGCAGGGCGTGATGGACCGCATCCGTCCGCACGGGCAGGCGCTGTGGTGCAGCCTCGACGAGGCCGACCAGCGTCGTTTCCTGCGCCATGTGGTGCGCTACTGGGACGTGCATCGCCACCGCATCGCCGAAGAGGTCGACGCACAGCTGCAGGCGCTGACCGTAAGCGGCCAACTGCGCATTCACCGGTCCCGCCTGCAATCCGTCGGCCGCGAAGGCGATGCCCTGCGGCTGTCGGGTCGCGATGCCAACGGCAATGAACAGCACTGGACGATCGGCGGTGTGGTCAACGCCACCGGCGTGGAAACCCGCGCCAACGCGTTGCGCAATCCGTTGCTGCAGCAGCTGCAGGCCGATGGCCTCGCTCGCCCCGGCCCGCATGGGCTGGGCCTGGACAGCACGGTGCCGGGCGACCGCCTGCGCAGCGCCAGTGGCCAGCCGCAGGCACGGCTGGGCGTGCTCGGCAGCCTGCGCATCGGCAGCCTGTGGGAAAGCCTGGCGGTGCCTGAACTGCGTCAGCAGGCGCAGGCGCTGGCCACCGAAGTGGTCGCAGGAGCCGCGACGGCGATGCCGTAAAATGGGGGCATGGATGTCTCCCACCTGCTTGATGGCCTGAACCCGGCCCAGCGCGAAGCCGTCTCCGCTCCTCCCGGCCACCACCTGGTGCTGGCCGGTGCCGGTTCCGGCAAGACCCGCGTACTCACCCACCGCATCGCCTGGCTGCATGAAGTCGATGGCGTGCCGACCCACGGCATTTTCGCGGTGACTTTCACCAACAAGGCGGCCGGCGAGATGCGCCACCGCATCGACACCCAGCTGCCCCATGGCAGCCGTGGCATGTGGATCGGTACCTTCCACGGCCTGGCCAACCGTCTGCTGCGCCTGCACTGGCAGGACGCCAAGCTGCCCGAAGGCTTCCAGGTGATGGACTCGGACGACCAGCTGCGGCTGGTCAAGCGCGTGGTGCAGGCGCTGGAGCTGGACGACGGCAAGTACCCGCCCAAGCAGATCGCGTGGTGGATCAACGCGCAGAAGGACGAAGGCCGCCGCCCGCAGCACATCCAGCCCGAACCGCACGACGCGTGGCTGGAAACCATGCGCCAGGCCTACATCGAGTACCAGGCGCGCTGCGACCGGGCCGGCCTGGTCGACTTCGCCGAGCTGCTGCTGCGCGCGCACGAACTGCTGCGCGACAACCCGGCGCTGCTGTCGCATTACCGCGCCCGCTTCCGCGAGATCCTGGTGGACGAGTTCCAGGACACCAATGCCATCCAGTACGCCTTCGTGCGCGTGCTGGCCGGCGATTCCGGCCACGTGTTCGTGGTCGGTGACGATGACCAGGCCATCTACGGCTGGCGCGGCGCCAAGGTCGAGAACGTGCAGGGCTTCCTGCGCGACTTCCCGGGTGCGCAGACCATCCGCCTGGAGCAGAACTACCGCTCCACCGCCAACATCCTCGGCGCCGCCAACGCGGTGATCGCGCACAACCCGGACCGCATCGGCAAGCAGCTGTGGACCGACAGCGGCGACGGCGAGCCGATCGACCTGTATGCGGCGTACAACGAGATGGACGAAGCGCGTTACATCGTCGAGCGTGCTCGTCAGTGGGTGCGCGACGGTGGCAGCTACACCGAAGTGGCCGTGCTCTACCGCAGCAACGCACAGTCGCGCGCGCTGGAAGAAGCGCTGCTGAGCGAACAGGTGCCCTATCGCGTGTACGGCGGCATGCGCTTCTTCGAACGTGCCGAAATCAAGGACGCGCTGGCTTACCTGCGCCTGCTGTCCAACCGCAATGATGACGCCGCTTTCGAGCGCGCGGTCAACACGCCCACCCGGGGCATCGGCGACCGCACGCTTGACGAAGTGCGCCGCGAGGCGCGTGCGCAGGGCATTTCGTTGTGGGAAGCGACGATGCTGGTCACCCAGGGCAGCGCGCTGGCCGCACGTGCGCGCAATGCACTGGCCGGCTTCCTGGGGCTGGTCAACGAGCTGCAGGCCCAGACCGTGCACATGACCCTGGCCGAGCGCGTGGACCACGTGCTGGCCCGCTCCCAGCTGCGCGAGCACTGGAGCAAGGAAAGCCGCAATTCGCTGGATTCGGAATCGCGCACCGACAACCTCGACGAACTGGTCTCGGTGGCGTCGCGCTTCGTGCGCCGCGCCGACGACATCGAGGAAGTGGGCGAGGACATGGACGAGCTGGTCGCGTTCCTGGCCTATGCCGCGCTGGAGGCCGGTGAAGGCCAGGCGCAGGCCGGCGAGGACGGTGTGCAGTTGATGACCCTGCACTCGGCCAAGGGCCTGGAATTCCCGCTGGTGTTCCTGGCAGGCATGGAAGACGGCCTGTTCCCCAGCGCACGTTCGCTGGAAGAAAGCGGGCGGCTGGAGGAAGAGCGTCGCCTGGCCTACGTCGGCATCACCCGCGCGCGCCAGAAGCTGGTGCTGAGCTACGCCGAATCGCGCCGCATCCACGGCCAGGACAACTACAGCCTGCCGTCACGCTTCCTGCGCGAGATTCCGCGCGAACTGCTGCACGAAGTGCGCCCGAAGGTGCAGGTCTCGCGGCCGGCCTCCATGGGCGCCAGCCGGGTGATGGGCCATGCCTCGATCGAGGCGCCGCCGGTCAAGCTCGGCGCGCTGGTCACCCATCCCAAGTTCGGCGAAGGCATGGTGACCGACTACGAAGGCAGCGGCGCGCACGCCCGCGTGCAGGTCGAATTCGCCGACGCCGGCAGCAAGTGGCTGGTGATGGCCTACGCCAACCTGACGGTGATCTGATCACCGTCAGTGGCGGGAATTCCTGTAGAGCCGAGCCTATGCTCGGCTGCTTGTACCGGGAAAACCCAGCCGAGCATGGGCTCGGCTCTACAAACGCGGTCGGTCGTCAGCCGGTGGTGAACGTCTCTACGGCTGCCACCAACCGCGCTCGGTCCATCGCTTCTTCGTCCTGGCGGTTGCGGATCAATACGTAGTGGCCATCCTCCGGCGACAACACCTCGATCACCTCGTCGCGATAGTTGGTGATCTCGATGAAGCCGCTGCTCACTCCGTTGAGGTTGTCGATCTCGGCCATTAACGTCTCCAGGCTCACGATGGCGCCGTCCTTGTCCGTTCCGCCGCCAGTGCGGGGATTGTCGAAGTACACGCTTATCTTCGGCTGCCTGGTCCTATGCCAGTTGTTGACGTCAACGATGTGATGTGTGGACCATCTGAAATCCTCTGCTGATTCTTTGCCGTTGAACTCACACCGGAAGATCGGCAGGCATAGGAACAGCCCCGTGCGCTTCTCGATCCGATTCAGAAGCCCGTGATAGGTGCTGGGAACCGCCATCGCATGAGTGAACCCATAGGCGTTGGAAGGAATCTCGAAGATCGTTGGCCCATCATGTGAAAGATGGTGCGGTGCGTTCAGCACGACGCTGGTGGCGAATTCCGGATCATCGACATTCTTGGACGCGATCGCGAGGTCATGTCCCTTGGCGTTCCTCACGCAGCAATAGAGTACGTACGTCGCGACTACGTACTTGCAGAAGTAGCAGTCGTGGATTTCGGCCACCTCTCCGAACGTCGTTAACAGGTCATCCTTGGTGATCATGGGCATCTGGACGGTGGCAGAAGCACATGGTGGCCCCTTGAACGGTCATCCGACCATGCAACTTGTCTGAAAGCACCCTGTTGGTGTCAGAGCCCTTTTCCGTTGGAAAAGGGATCCGACCCCGATTAGGCTGCCGGCATGACCCGCAACGTGCTCTTCCTCTGCAGTCAGAACCGCCTGCGCAGCCCGACGGCCGAGCAGGTATTCGCCGATTGGCCGGGCATCGAGACTGCCTCGGCCGGGCTGCTGGCCGATGCCGAGGAAGTGCTCAGCCCCGAGCTGCTGCAGTGGGCCGACCTGGTGTTCGTGATGGAGAAGGCCCACCGCAACCGGCTGTCCAGCCGCTACAAGCCGTGGCTGAAGGAGAAGCGCGTGATCTGCCTGGATATCCCGGATGACTACGAGTACATGGACCCGGTGCTGGTGGAGCTGCTCAAGCGCAAGGTGACCCCGTTCCTGCGCTGACGGGCTGTTGTAGAGCCGAGCCCATGCTCGGCTGCTTCTGGCGCGAAAAGCAGCCGAGCATGGGCTCGGCTCTACAATAGGCGGCACTTCTTTCAGGAACGCTCCCATGACCGAACCCGCGCTGCACGTCACCGTGACGTTGAATGCCCGGCTGCAGCCCGAACATCGCCACGAACTGTTCGAGGACCCACTCGATGCGCTGCTGCAGGCGGCCAATGTCGGCGAGATCACCGGCGGCGGCACGGCGATGTCCGACCTGGGTGAGGTCGAATACGGCGATATCGAAGTGGCGCTGGTCGATGCCGATGGCGTGCCCAAGCTGATCGACCTGCTGGAGCAGCTGGGTGCACCGAAGGGCTCGAAGATCCAGGGCGCGGGTGAAGCCGATCGCAGCTTCGGCGTGACCGAGGGGCTGGGCATCTACCTGGATGGCCTGAACCTGCCGGACGAAGTCTACGAACAGTGCGATTCCAACCACGTGTTCGAGCAGCTGTCCGAGCGCATTGATGGCCTTGGCGAGATCTGCAGCTGGTGGCAGGGCCCGACCGAGACCGCGCTGTACATGTACGGCCAATCGTTCGAGGCGATGCGCGATGCGATTGACGGGTTCGTGGCCAGCTACCCGCTGTGCCAGAACGCGCGGATCGTGCAGATCGCCTGAAGGCGGGCCTGATGTAGAGCCGAAGGTAGCGGCAGGAGCCGCTGCCAACGTCGCTTGCGACGGCCCGAAGGGTGCCGGTCAGGACGACCGGCATAGCCAGGCTCGGCTGCTTTTCCCGCCAGAAGCAGCCGAGCATGGGCTCGGCTCTACAGAAGGGGGGGCGGGCAAGCGGGTGGCGCGCACGGGCGCTGCTCTACGCCGGATTGATCCTGCTCAAGGCGCAGCCTCCACATCCGGTGTGCAATGGTGGCGTTCCCATCTGGCAGACCGCCACGGAGCCCCACCATGTACAAGCGCATCCTGATTGCCACCGACGGGTCCGAGCTGGCCGACAAGGGCCTGGCCAAGGGCCTGGAGCTGGCCAAGGACCTCAACGCCGAGGTCGATATCGTGACTGTGTCCGAGCCGTGGGCCGTCGGCATGTATGACGCCATGGGCTGGAGCGTGGGCTACATGAACAGCCCGGAATACAAGGCCGACCGCAAGGAAGGCGCGCAGAAGGTGCTGCAGCCGGCGCTGGCCAAGGCCGCCGAGCAGGGCATCACCGCCAACCCGGTGCACGTGCTGGACCGCTACGCGGCCGACGGCATCATCGAGACGGCGGCCGAGCGCAACAGCGACCTGATCGTGATGACCTCGCATGGCCGCCGGGGCGTGACCCGCGTGCTGCTGGGCAGCCAGACCGCCGAGGTGCTGGCGCGCAGCACGCTGCCGGTGCTGGTCATCCGCTGATCCATACCCGCTGATTCAAGCGTTCCCCGGGGAGGGGACCCGACGCCGGTGCGCAGGATGCGTGCCGGCGTTGTTTTTTGTAGGGGGCTGGGGTGAATCCACGCATGGCGTGGATCTACTGGATCGCAGGGATCCGACCCCGGTCACATCACCAGCTGTACAGCTTCCAGTACACCGGCGACACGCCATCCTTGTCGTTGTCGAATCGGCCATCGCCGTTCTTGTCGTACATGTAGAACGGGGCACCGCGCGACGGCGTCACCTTGACCATGCGCAGCTGGCCGGACACACGGTATTCCTCGATGACATCGCCGTTGTCCATAGTGCGCTTGGAGACATCGGCGCCCTTGACGTCCACCGGGGGAGCACCTGCGCCACCCATGCTGGCGCAGCCAGCGAGCAGGAGCAGGGAAGCCAGCATCAGGGTCTTCATCGGCAGGGGCCTTTGCCTGGAGAGAGCCCTGATTATGCCCCATCGCCAAGTGCGTGCCGTGTCGTCGCGGTGCAGGCACGGGCGCGTAGAATCGGCGCATGAGCAGATTAGTCCTGATCGACGGGTCCAGTTACCTGTACCGCGCGTTCCACGCGCTGCCGCCCCTGTCCAATGCACAGGGTGAGCCCACCGGCGCGCTGTTCGGCGTGGTCAACATGCTGCGTTCGACGCTGAAGGAGCGCCCGGCCTACGTCGCGTTCGTGGTCGATGCGCCCGGCAAGACCTTCCGTGATGACCTGTACGACCAGTACAAGGCCAACCGCCCGCCGATGCCCGATGAGCTGCGCAGCCAGGTCGAGCCGATGTGCCGCATCGTCGAAGCGCTGGGCATCAGCATCCTGCGCATCCCCGGCGTGGAAGCCGACGATGTGATCGGCACGCTGGCGCTGCAGGGCCTGGCGCAGGACCTGAAGGTGACCATCTCCACCGGCGACAAGGACTTCGCCCAGCTGGTGCGCCCGGGCATCGAGCTGGTCAATACCATGACCGGCAGCCGCATGGATTCCGACGCGGCGGTGATGGACAAGTTCGGCGTGCGCGCCGATCAGATCGTCGACCTGCTGGCGCTGATGGGCGACGCGGTCGACAACGTGCCGGGCGTGGAGAAGTGCGGGCCGAAGACCGCTGCCAAGTGGCTGGCCGAGTACCAGCACCTGGACGGGGTGATGGCGGCCGCGCCGACCATGAAGGGCAAGATCGGCGAGAACCTGCGCGCCGCGCTGGAGCGCCTGCCGCTGAACCGCGAGCTGGTGACCATCCGCACCGACCTGGCGCTCGAGGCCAGCCCGACCAGCCTGGCGCTGCGCGAGCAGGACGTGCCGGAGCTGACCGAACTGTATACGCGCTACGGCTTCACCCAGGCCCTGAAGGAACTGGGTGCGCCTGTGCCGGCGCCGGCAGCGGCCAGCGAGGCCACCCCGAGCCTGCGCGGTACCGCGGCCGGCTTCGCGCGGGGCAGCGCCGAGGCGCCCGCCGCCGGCACGCTGGATCCGGCACTGTCCGCGCCGGGTGAATACGAGACCGTGCTGACCAGCGGGCAGCTGCAGGCCTGGGTCGAGCGCCTGCAGCAGGCCGACCTGATCAGCTTCGACACCGAAACCGATGCGCTGGACGCGATGCGCGCGCGCCTGGTCGGCGTCAGCCTGGCTGTCGAGCCGGGCAGGGCGGCCTACATTCCGGTCGGCCACGATTACCCGGGCGCGCCGGCCCAGCTGCCGATGCAGCAGGTGCTGGATGCGCTGCGGCCGGTGCTGCAGGACCCGGCGAAGAAGAAGCTGGGCCAGCACGGCAAGTACGACCTGCATGTGCTGCGCCGCCACGGCGTGGAGGTGCAGGGCTACCACGACGACACCATGCTCGAGAGCTTCGTGCTCAACTCCACCGCCACCCGCCACGACATGGATTCGCTGGCCCTGCGTTACCTGGGCTACACCACCCTCAAGTTCGAGGACGTGGCCGGCAAGGGCGCCAAGCAGATTCCGTTCTCGCAGGTGGGCATCGACGAAGCCAGCCGCTATGCGGCCGAGGACGCCGACATTACCCTGCGCCTCCATCGCGCGCTGCAGCCGCAGCTGCTGGCCGAGCCGGCGCTGGACAGCGTGTACCGCGACATCGAGATGCCGCTGGTGCCGGTGCTGACCAGCATTGAAGCCAACGGCGTGCGGATCGACACCGACGAACTGCGCCGCCAGAGCCAGGACCTGTCCTCGCGCATGCTGGCCGCGCAGCAGAAGGCCACCGAGCTGGCCGGCCGCAGCTTCAACCTGGATTCGCCCAAGCAGTTGCAGGCGGTGCTGTTCGACGAGTTGAAGCTGCCGGCGGTGGTGAAGACCCCGAAGGGCCAGCCCAGCACCAATGAAGAGGCGCTGGAGGCGATTGCCGACCAGCATGAACTGCCGCGGGTGATCCTCGACTACCGCGGATTGGCCAAGCTGCGCAGCACCTACACCGACAAGCTGCCGGAGATGGTCAATCCGGACACCGGCCGGGTGCACACCAGCTACCACCAGTCCGGCGCCGCTACCGGCCGCCTGTCCTCGTCGGACCCGAACCTGCAGAACATCCCGATCCGCACCGAGGACGGTCGTCGCATCCGCCGCGCGTTCATCGCCCCGGAAGGCTGCCAGCTGCTGGCCGCCGACTATTCGCAGATCGAGCTGCGGATCATGGCGCACCTGTCCGAGGACCCGGGCCTGGTGCGCGCCTTCGAGCAGGGTGCCGACGTGCACCGTGCCACCGCCGCCGAGGTGTTCGGGCGCACGCTGGAGGAGGTGACCCCGAACGAGCGCCGCGCCGCCAAGGCGATCAACTTCGGCCTGATGTACGGCATGAGCGCCTTCGGCCTGGCCCGCAACCTGGGCATCGACCGCGGCCAGGCGCAGGACTACGTGGCGCTGTACTTCAGCCGCTACCCGGGCGTGCGCGACTTCATGGAGCGGATGCGCCAGCAGGCCCGCGACCAGGGCTATGTGGAAACCCTGTTCGGCCGCCGCCTGTACCTGAACGACATCCACGCCCGCAACCAGGGCCTGCGTGCCGGGGCCGAGCGCGCCGCGATCAACGCGCCGATGCAGGGCACAGCCGCCGACATCATCAAGCGCGCGATGGTGGATGTGGACCAGTGGCTGCGCGACAGCGGGGCACCGGCACGGATGATCCTGCAGGTGCACGATGAACTGGTGTTCGAAACCGAAAGCAGTTTCGTCGAAGACTTGCGCTTGCAGGTGGTGGAACGCATGTCGCAAGCGGCCAAACTGCGGGTGCCGCTGGTGGTCGATACGGGCGTCGGCAGCAACTGGGATGAAGCGCACTGACCGCATTCCGGGCCGAAAACGACGTGAATTTGTTCATGAGTCGGGGGTTTCTGACTCGACCATGAATGTTGCCCCGATTGAATTTCATTAAATGGGGCCCCTTCACGAACCGTTAGTGTTCGGAGTGCTTCTATAACTCCCGACAGGCGCAATGCCTGTTGTGGATCTCTCCCATCCCCTGGAGCAGATCTCGGAACGGGGACTCCTCCCCAAGTGCCCGTTCCCCGGCCCCGTTGACCTCCCCCTGGTCAGCGGGGCTTTTTATTTGTGCCGATGGCATACCCCGGGCGCTGATGGGGCAGAGGGATCTGACCCCAGGTGCTAGGCTGGGCCACCGTTCCGCAGGGGAAGACCATGCCCGACCTGTTCGCCCTGGCCATGCCGTGGTGGGAATTCATCCTGCGCGCGGTGGTGGTCTACGTCGTGGTGCTGGGCATGGTCCGGCTGGGCGGCAAGCGGGCTCTGGGGCAGATCACGCCGTTCGACGTGCTGCTGATCGTGCTGCTGGGCAACGCGGTGCAGAACGCGCTGCTGGGCACGGATACCTCGCTGGGCGGCGGCCTGCTGCTGGCGGCGACCCTGATCCTGCTGAACTACGGGGTGGGCTGGCTCACCACGCGGAATCGGCGCATGGAGCGGTTGATCGAAGGAGAACCCACCGTAATCGCGCGCGATGGGCGCCTGTTCGAGGCGGTACTTCGCCGCGAGCTGATCAGCCGCGCCGACTTCGATGCCGCGCTGCGCCAGCAGGGCGGGCTGCAGATTGAAGATGTGCAGATTGCCCTGCTGGAGACGACAGGGCACATCACCATCATCGCGCGGAAGGGCAGCTGACCAGCGCCGAGCCCACGCCCCGCGCGACGACACCCCTCAGAGCCAGTCGCGCGGCACCAGGTAGTCGGCCAGGCGCGATTCGGGGCTGCCGGGTTCGGGCGAGAAGCCGTATTCCCAGCGCACCCGCGGCGGCAGGCTCATCAGGATGCTTTCGCTGCGGCCACCGCTCTGCAGCCCGAACAGGGTGCCGCGGTCGTAGACCAGGTTGAATTCCACGTAGCGGCCGCGGCGGTACAGCTGGAACTCGCGTTCGCGCTCGCCATAGATGGCGTCCTTGCGCTGCTGCACGATCGGCAGGTAGGCGTCGAGGAAGCCATCGCCGACCGCGCGCAGATAATCGAAATCGCGCTCGAAGTCGCCGTGCAGGTCGTCGAAGAACAGACCGCCGACGCCGCGCGTTTCGTTGCGGTGGCGCAGGAAGAAGTACTCATCACACCAGCGCTTGTGCGCGGCGTAGCGTTCGTCGCCGAACGGTGCACACAGATCGCGTGCGACCCGGTGCCAGTGCTGCACGTCCTCGTCGAACGGGTAGAACGGGGTCAGGTCGAAGCCGCCGCCGAACCAGCTGGCCACCACTTCACCGTCGCGCTGCGCCTGGAAAAAGCGCACGTTGGCATGGGTGGTCGGCACGTACGGGTTGAGCGGGTGGAACACCAGCGACACGCCGGTGGCGCGCCAGGAGGCGCCCGCCAGTTCCGGGCGGTTGGCCGAGGCCGACGGCGGCAGGCGGCTGCCAGCAACGTCGGAGAAGCCGATGCCGGCCTGCTCGAACACCGCACCGTCGCGCAGCACGCGGGTACGCCCGCCACCGCCCTCTGCACGCTGCCACAGGTCTTCCTGGAAGCGGGCCCGGCCATCGACGGCCTCGATCGCCGCACAGATGCGGTCCTGCAGGTCGGTGAGGTAGGTGCGCACGCGCTCGAATTCATTCATGGCGCGTACTTTACCGCAGGGCCCGGGGAGGCAAGCCCCTTACTGCTTGTGGTTGGGGGTGCGTGGCGCCGGTCGGGTCTGATCCTCGTCCGCCGACTGCTCCTGGACAGCACGCTGCAAGGCCTGGCCGAAACCCAGCAAGCTCCAGTTGCGCGTCGCCAGCACGTCACATGCCACGTGGCGGCCACTGCCCTCGGCCTCGCAGACGGCCTCAAGCATGGGGCGGACGTCCACACTGCTGCTGTTCTCCATCACGCTGGCCAGGTTTTCACAGCCTTCGCGGATGCCGGCCTGGCACACCTTCTGGTAGTGCTGGCTGGCCTCGACCCACTTCCCGCCCAGCGCGGCGCGGCTGCCCAGCACATTGCAGCCCTGCATCCTGCCGGCCGCGCAGCAGGTTTCTGCTTCGCCGTCGACCGACGCGCGTGGGCAATCCTGCGGGAATGGGATTTCGTCGAACACCAGCGGTGCGCTGCACTGGGCACTTCCCGGCTGTCGCTGGAAGCGCTCAAAACGCATCGAATCGTCCAGCCCCAGCAGGTCACCGTTGGCCAACGGTTGCAGCACGTAGTCACCCCCCAGCTCGTGGCGCATGCGGATCTGGCCGTCCTGCACGCGTGCACGCACCCGCGAACCGTAGCCCACCTCCACCAGTCCACCATCGCCGAACGTCAGTTCGTCCAACAGCCCGCCGGAGGCCACGTAGTGGCCACAGGGCACGGCGCTGGCGGCCTGCGGCAACAGCTCCCCATCCAGCGCCCGCAGTGCAGCCGCCTGCCGGCAGGACGTCTCGTTGCCGCCTTCGCAGGCCATCTGCAACGCCGCCCTGCCGTCCTGCAGATTGCCGGCGGTCCACTGCAGGGTGGCAACCTCCATGCAGAAGTCACTTTCACCCACCTGCGTGCATAGGTCCTGCAGGCGCTGCAATCGCGCGTCGGACAGCGCAGGCTTGGCTGCAGGCGAGAACACTTCAACCATCTTGGCCGCCATCGAGGCCGTGCGGATGGCAGTGGCGACGGCCTCGACCAGCTCTGGCCGCTCTTCCAGGATGGCCATGCAGGCCTCGGTGTCGGCCGCAGGGTCATCCTTGCGACACTGGCGGGGGAAGTCCATCTCGGCCATCTCCTTTTCCATCGTGGCCTGTATCACCGCGATCTGTGCTTCGGTCGGTGTATCGCTGCCGGGGGCCTGGTCAGCCTCGCGATAGCGATCGGGCAGGCGCTGGCACAGAAATGGAACCCCTTCGGCACAGGCCGATTCCAGCGCCGTCAGGCTCAGCTCATGATGATGCCTGTCAAGGCAGCGCTGGGCATCTGCCAGGCAGCTGCCTGGCGCGTGCTCGACCGGGGGCAGGCACGCCGCTGGCTGGATCAGGCGGTAGCGCGTGTTGCCCTGCTGCAGGACGCGACCGCCACGCTGGACGTTCAGTCCAGATGCAACTCCGAAGGTGAGGTTGACGAGGCTCAGCTCGCCATCGATCTCTTGGACAACGAAGGGCCGATCAGAGATGTGCGTGTTCTTCGCCACCCCGCGGTCAGGCCCATCCACGCGCAGCTGGTTGCCACCGCCTTCGGCCGCGAATAGGCCACAGCGTGGCAGACCGGTTGCGGCCGCCTGCTGCGCCCAGGTCAGCAGCAACAAGGCAATGAAGGCCGGAATCAGGTGGCGTGGGGCGAAAGGAGGCATCTTGGAGCCAGGGCAGAAAGACGCGGGCTACGATAGCCAACCGCCACCGATCCGCAATCAAACCCGCTGGAACGCCTGTGCTGCGGTCACGGCGTCTGTGCCGGGCAGGTCGTTCGCGTCAAAAATGCCGGGAGCGAGAGCTCAGCGGAAGCGCGCGCGCACGTCGGGGCGCAGCAGGCGCCAGGCCAGCCAGCCCTGCAGGCCGAGAAGCACGAACGACATGCCGACCACGGTCAGCGTGATCAGCCAGCGTTTCAGCTGCAGCTCCTGCAGCAGGGCCGGGTCATCGGCCAGCAATGGGATGAGGTCGCGCATGAACACGTCCAGCCACCAGGCGACTGCGAAGTTGCTCAAGCCGCTCAACAGCAGCAGCACCACGAAGCTCCACAGGCCCCAGCGACGTTCACGCAGCAGGCCCCAGCTGGACACGGTCGAGGCCAGGCACAACAGCGCGACGATCATTGACGCGGCCACCGGGTGCGCCAGCAGCCAGACCAGGCTGTGCAGCTGCTGGTGCTGCACTTCGCTTTCCACCAGGTGCCACAGCGCAAGGTGGTTCAGCGGCCACAGCACCAGTCCCTGCAGCACGAAGTAGATCGTCAGCAGCAGTGACAGCCAGAACGAGGCCTGTGCCACCGGGCGCACCCAGGCGTGATAGGCCGGGGACGGCGGCGAGGGGATCGACGGGATCGACATTGACATCCGATGTCCTTGCAGTCGGCGCCCGCCTGCTCAGCGGACCGTCACCCGGGTGGCGACCGCCGGCAGGATATGGTGTTCGCTCAAGGGTGCCAAGGGCAGGCCATGCGGCGGTTGCAGCGGCACCCAGGCCAGCTCGGCAATTTCGGCGCGCGCCTGCGGCGCACCGTCCACCTGCACCCACCAGGCCTGTGCCTGCACGCGGTGGCCGGGTTCGTTCACCGCCCAGTCCTCGAACGTGCCCAGCCCGATGGCGGCATTGGCGCGCAGCTGTACCCCCAGTTCCTCGTCCAGCTCGCGGGCCAGCGCCTGCAGGGGCGCCTCGCCGGGTTCGGGCTTGCCACCTGGCTGGATGAAGCGGCGTGCACCGTGCTTGCGCACCACCAGCGCCTGGCCGCGGTCATCCAGGATGACCGCAGCCACGATCCGGATCGTGGCTGCGGCGTTGCTCACTTCAGGTTCTGCTCGAACAGCTTGAGGATGCGCTTGTACTGGTCCAGCCAGGAATCGGCGCGGACGTAGCCGTGGCGCTCCAGCGGATATGGTGCGATCGACCAGTTGTCCTTGTGCAGTTCGATCAGGCGCTGGGTCAGGTTCACCGAATCCTGGAAGAACACGTTGTCATCCATCATGCCGTGGGCGATCAGCAGGTTGTCCTGCAGGTTCTGTGCATACTCGATCGGCGAGGAAACGCGGTACGCCTCCGGGTCGATGTCCGGGGTGTTGAGGATGTTGCTGGTGTAGCCGTGGTTGTAGTTGTGCCAGTCCACCACCGGGCGCAGCGCGGCGCCGGCCTTGAACGTGCCCGGTGCACGGAACAGCGCCATGAAGGTCATGAAACCGCCGTAGGAACCACCGTAGATGCCGGCGTGGTCGCGGTCACCCTGCTGGGTGTCGACCAGCCAGTCCAGGCCGTCCTTGTAGTCTTCCAGTTCCGGGTGGCCCATGTTGCGGTAGATCGCCGTGCGCCAGTCGCGGCCGTAGCCCTCGCTGCCGCGGTAATCCATGTCCAGCACGATGTAGCCCTTCTGCACCAGCAGGTTGTGGAACATCTGCTCGCGGAAGTAGGCCGGGTAGCGCTGGTGCACGTTCTGCAGGTAGCCGGCGCCGTGCACGAACATCACGATCGGGTACTTCTTCCCCGGTTCCTTGTTTTCCGGTTCGTAGTACTTGGCCCAGACCACGCCAGCACCATGCTTGGACGGCACTGCCACCAGCTTCGGCTGGATCCACTGGCGCGCCTTGTAGTCGGCGGTGCGGGTGTCGGTCAGCACGCGTGCCTGGCCACCGGCACTGGGCAGCACGGCCAGCTGCGGCGGCAGGTAGGCGCCGGAGTAGCGCACCAGCAGCTGCTGGCCGTCCGGCGACAGCGAGAAATCCTCCACGCCGTTGAGGCTGGTCAGCTCGCGCACCTGGCGGCTGCCGGTGTCGACCGCGCAGACTTCGTAGTCATGCGGCGCCTGCTGGTTGCACAGGAAGTAGAAGCCCTTGCCATCGGCCGACGGCACCGGCGCCGAGGTTTCCCACTTGCCGCTGGTCAGCGCCTGCGGCTTGGCCGTGCCGGCCTGGGTATACAGGTGCGAGAAGCCCGATTCCTCCGACAGCAGCCACAGCGTGCGGCCATCGGCCATCCAGCCGAAATCGTTGAAGCCCCAGTTGATCCAGGCGTTGTCGGTCAGGCGGTGGCGGTTCTGCACACGGCCGTCGGCAGCGTTGACGCTGATGATCCAGCGGTCCTTGTTGTCGTTGGCACGCAGCATCACCGCGGCCTGCTGGCCATCGGCGCTCCAGCGGATGCCGCCGCCCATGAAGTCGCTCATCACCTGCACGCTGCGCTCACCCTTCAGCGCGTCCTTGCCGGCCTTGCGGCGCAGTTCGGCCAGCGGGTCGGTGCTGATGCCCGGCAGGCTGGCCAGCGAGACCTTTTCGGCCTTGCCGGTGCGCACGTCCACGTACCACAGCGTGTGCGGCTCGAAGCCGTTGCGGCCGACGCGGGTGCGGGTGTCCTCGGTTTCCTCGTAGCCCGATTCGGTCACGTACAGCGGCATCTTGCTGGTGCGGCCGTCGTCGAAGTCCTTCGGCTTGGTCACCACGATCAGGTGGGTCAGGTCCGGCGACAGCACGCTGTCGGCGATCTCCACGTCGGCGCCCAGGTACACCGGGCCCGGCGCACGCGTCGGGTCGGCCTGGCGCCAGCGCTGGTCCTGGTCCTTCAATGCCTCGCGCTGCTCGCGGTCGCGGCGCAGGGTTTCCAGCGTGCGCAGCTGCTGGTCGCGCAGCACATCGGCCTTCGGCGGCGTACGCGGATCCTTTTCGGCCTTCAGGCTGGCCACCTGCTGCACGCCGCTGGCGGCGGTCCAGTGGAACCAGTTCTGGCCGACGCGCCAGATCACGCCATTGTCGGCGGCGAAGTTCACGTTGCCCGCGCGTTCGTTGCTGCGGGTGAGCTGGGTCAGCGCGCCGCTGCGCAGGTCGCGCACGAACACATCGCCATTGCGCACGAAGGCACTGCGGCTGCGGTTGCGATCGTAGACGGGATCGGCCACGTCCAGGGTGCCGCGCTGGTCATCGGCCACCTGCGCGGCCACGCCGCCGGTCAGCGGCTGGCGGAAGGTGTCGCGTACCGGGCTGCCGCTGCGCTTGAGCTGGTACTCCACCTGCTGGCTGTTCCACGACCACCAGGCCTTCTCGACCGGCGGACCGATCCAGTCCGGGTCGGCCATCGCCTGTTCAATGGTGATCGGCGTCGGCGCGGCATGCGCGGCCGGTGCGGCCAGCACGGCCGACAGCAGGAGGGACAGGGGCAGCACTCGGGACATGGGCGGACGGCACCAGAAGAGGAAACCGGCCAAGGGTAGCAGCCGTCCGGGCCGGGGGCAGGGGCCACAGGTCATGGCAGCGGCATTGGCAAAGTGGCGCAACCGGTTGCCGTGGTCGCGCATCCATTCTCCTGAACCCGCATCATCCACCGAACAGGAGCCCGACCATGCAGGAATTGATCCCGATCACCCTCTTCATCTGCATCGCCTACGCGATCCACGCCATTGCCGATGCCCGCGCGCGTAGCAAGCTGGTGGCCCCGCACGTGCCCGAGGAAGTGATCCGCTCGCTGGCCGTGCTGGAAGAAGAGCGCCGCCGCCAGGGCGCGCTGCGCTGGGGCATCAGCTTGGTCACCTTGGCCGTGGCGATGGGCCTGCTGGAGGCGATCGGTGCACGCGAGCTGACCTTCGGCGCCGCCGCTGCAATGGTTGGCAGCGCCGGCCTTGGCCAGATGCTGGCCTGGCACTTCACCCGCCCTGCCGCGCGCAAGGGCTGAGCCGGCGCATGCCACGGGCACAGGGGGCGCCCCGTAGATGAGCCTGCTCGGCGAAGCACTGTCGGCGCTGCGGGGCCGTCGCCGCCACGATGCAGTATCGGCGGCACCGCCCGCCGAGCCGCTCGACGCGGACCAGGCCCTGGTGCGGGCCATCATCGATGGCTCGCAGTCGGCGTTTTCGCAGCTGGTCGAGACCCATCAACGCACCTGCGCGCATGTGATCGGACGCATGGTGGGCGACCGCGACCAGGTGGCTGACCTGCTGCAGGAAACCTTCCTGGCCGTGTTCCGCCAGCTGCACCGGTTCCGTTTTGAATCCTCTTTGCGCACCTGGGTTTCACGGGTGGCCTACACCACGGCGTTGCAGCACCTGCGCCGGCGGCGGCTGGAGGCGCAATGGATGGTGGCGGTGGAGGTGCCGGAGGAACTGGGGATCGGCGATGAAGGGCCGGGGCCGGCTGAACTGAGCGAGGCGCTGCAGGCTGGTCGCCATCTTGGCGAGGCGCTGGAACGGCTGAGTGCACCGCAGCGGCTGATCGTCGGCCTGCATTACCTGGAGGATTTCGATCTGGCCGAGATCGAGCAGGTGACCGGACTGGCACGCGGTACCATCAAGAGCCACCTGCACCGCGCGCGCCAGGTCCTGAAGCAGGAACTGACGCGGCATGCCACTGCCGGAGAGCTGCTGTGAACCCACCCACCGACCCTCGCGATGCGGAAGAGCGCGCGCTGGCGCAGGCGTTGCGTGAGCAGGCGCAGCAGGAAGAAACGCCGGATGTGAGTGAGGCGCTGCAGAAGCGCATTGCCGCTGAGTCGCGCGACAGTGGCGTGGGCTATGTGGTGGTGCAGGTGCTGTTGTTTGGCGCGCTGTTGGCTGCAGCGGCCTGGTACTTCTGGGTCTAGAAGAACATTGACGCCCGCAACTGCTTTGGGACGTCTCTTCCTCCAACTTCCGATCAGATATCCAAGCGTCGGGCGTTGTCTCCACGTCGGCAGTTGGCCTTTCCCGTCAGACTCCGTCACGTCGGCCTCGTCATCAGTGGCAGTCGCTCTATCCAGGGTCCGCGAGCTACGTGTGTTTCCTGAGGAAAGTTGCAAACTCCATGCCTCCGCTTGAGTCGGAGTTTCACAATCAGAGACTCTCAACCATCAGCTTCCACGGGTATGGAGTGAGAATCACATGGACAGGTGCGCCAGTAATCCAACGCCGGATGCAGTTGGATGATGCTCTACTACATCCAGCTTTCGCTTGCCCGATTCAAGCAACGGATCGGCACTCATCTGGCAATCGCTCTCATGCTGGGTGCGGGGGTAGGGATCACCACCGTAATGCTCTCCATTGTTCTCCAGGCATCGTCGGATCCCGCACCAGGCCGGAGCTCCGCATTGTTCCGCCCGTACCTTGACGCGCGTCCAGATGCCCTGCGCAGTGGTTCCCCGGATCCGGGACAGGCACTGACCTGGCCAGATGCGAAGGCGCTTCTGGGCCAAGGTGGGACGTGGAAACAGGCAGCAATGGCAGGGGGGGCGGTGACGCTCTCCCGGCCGGGAGCCTCCAGCGCAAGGCTGCGTGCGAGGTTCGCTACGTCGGAAGTCTTCAGTGTGCTTGGCATTGCCGTTGTTCAAGGACGGGCATGGACCGCCGAGGAGGGGCATGCTGCGAGTCGAATCGTGGTGCTTTCGCGTGCGCTCGCCGAGCGCGAGTGTGCGCTGGACTGTGTTGGTCATCGGTTGGAACTGGGCAGGCGCACCTACACTGTTGTGGGTGTCGCGGAGGACTGGCATCCGGTGCCGATGTTTCAGGGAGATCTCACACGCCGGCCGTTTGTGGAACCTGACGAGATCTACCTGCCGGTTGAGACCGCAATCGCAGACAGGCTGACTTTTGTGGACGGGACGGCGATCTGGGGGGGGGACCAGGACACGGACCCTGCAGGAGCCAACGTGTCATGGCTTCAATTGTGGGCGTGGCTGCCCACCGCGGATGATGTCGCCGCCTACCGGGCGAATCTGAATGCCTATGCACAGGCAAAGGGCCTTCGGATCGAACCAGGCACCCAGCAGGTGGCACTCTGGCCGTTGATGGAGTGGCTGGACAGGCTGGGATTGGTTCCAGAGCGGGCCAGGATGCAGCTTCGGTTGTCACTGATCCTTCTCGGTGTGTGCATCGTCAACGCGGCGGCGCTGCTGAGCTTCAGTCTGGGGCGCCGTCGGCGGGAGCTCGCGATACGACGTGCACTGGGAGCGCGACGCCGGGACGTGTTCATCCAGCTCATGTGGGAATCCATCGCGGCGGGAGCCGCAAGCAGTGCGCTCGCTGTCGTCACCTATACGCTGGGAATCCGCGTGGTTGCTGCGGGAGACGTTCTGCCCAGCGCGATAACCGCGATGCATGCTGGGGCAATGCTGATGGCCGCCGGCCTGGGAGTCGTCACGACGTTGCTCTGTTCATTGGTCCCGTCGTTTGAAATCTGCAGGGTCAGCTCCCTTTCGAATGCCTTTGCGAAGGGGGTTGCCTGAAATGATCGAATCGATGAGGGAGATCCGACGGCATTTGGGAAGCGCCGCACTGCTTGCAGTGCAGGCAGCGCTTGCAAGCCTGGCATGTGCGTTCGCACTGCAATCTGCGCTGGACAGCTTCGCCAGATTGAACACCGGGAGCATCCGGGAGGCAGCATCGATTGGTGTGGTCAGGGTATCCGATGTCGAAGAAGGCGCGGATGCAGCAGTGCAGCGGGCAGACCTGTCCGCGATCCGGCTGCCCGGTGTTCAGGACACGGTTGTGAGCGACGCTGTTCCGTTCGGAGGAAGAGCCCATCGATACGGCGTATGCACCAGTGAGTCGGCCATGGTGTATTCGATGAATGCGGGTACGACAGACGTTGCCGGATGTGATCGCATTCCCGTGGTAACTGCAAGCTCTGGTCTGCTGGCGATGCTGGGCGCGGGAATCGTCCTGGGGCGGGACGCCACGGAGGACGACATGGTTGAAGGCACTCCGGTGGTGCTGATCAGTGAATCGCTGGCTGCCCGACTGTTCGGAACGGAGAGTGCTGTTGGCCGCCACCTGTATTTCGGCCCCGGCAGCAGCCGGGTCATCATGGGCGTGTTTGCCTCTGTTGCTGGACCGGCACCAGGAGGTAATGAGCGGGACTCGCAGTGGGCGCTGCTTCCGGGCCTCCCCATGGGCGCCAGTCGCTACTATCTGGCGAAGTGGAGGTCGGAGGTTGATCGTTCATCGCTTGATCGTACTGTCGATGCGCTGCAGCGGCCTTATCGGATCGTGACTCCGGCCGGTGTCGAGACCCTGGCGGGATATCGCGATGCCTACGTCAAAGCTGATCGCTTTGCTACGACCGTGCTCGCGGTCATGACGGCCGTTGTTCTCGGTGTGCTGATGGCCGGCGTTTCCGGAGTTGTAGGCGCGTGGCTTGACCGGCGCCGGTACTCCATCGGGGTTCGACGGACATTGGGTGCTCGCAGGTCCGTGATCTTCGCCGAAATCATGTTCGAGGTTTCACTGTTCACCACGCTGGGCGCCCTGCTCGGCGCGTTGTCGTTGCAGTGGGTAGGGGCGCCGCAGGACGGCATCACAGGTTCACCGTGGTTCTCGATATCGAGCGCTGTCGTGCTGGTGATGGCGGCCTGCTTGACTGCACTTGTACCCCGCGCCCTGCGAATCGCCAAGGAGCCGCCCTTGGCCTTGCTGAAGCCCCTGTAGCCCATTCATCCTGTCACCCAGCTTCCCCTGCGACAAAGTGAAGCAGCGCGTCACCCGGTCGCATCCCACCTTAACGAAATCCTCCTAAAATGGTCCGGTATCCCACCGGTCACAGGCAGGAGGCGTCCCTTGGACGCGTTGTTGTTGTCCCGGATCCAGTTCGGATTCGTCATCAGTTTCCATGTGCTGTTCCCCGCCTTCACCATTGGCACGGCCAGCTGGCTGGCCTTCATCGAATGGCGCTGGCTGCGCACGAAGTTGCCCGTGTGGCGCGAGCTGTATTTCTTCTGGCAGAAGATCTTCGCGGTGTCGTTCGGCATGGGCGTGGTCAGCGGCATCGTCATGGCCTTCCAGTTCGGAACCAACTGGCCACGGCTGAGCGAGGTGGCCGGCACGGTCATCGGCCCGCTGCTGACCTACGAAGTGCTGACCGCGTTCTTCCTGGAAGCCAGCTTCCTCGGCGTGATGATGTTCGGCTGGGGCCGGGTTTCGCCGCGCCTGCATTTCCTGTCCACCTGCATGGTGGCGCTGGGCACGCTGTTCTCCACGTTCTGGATCCTGTCGTCCAACAGCTGGCTGCATACGCCGGCCGGCTACGAGATGGTCAACGGCATCGTGCATCCGGTGGACTGGTGGCAGGTGGTGTTCAACCCCTCGTTCCCCTATCGCCTGGCGCACATGGCGCTGGGTTCGTTCATCACCACCTGTTTCGTGATCGGTGGTGTCGGTGCGTGGTACCTGCGCAAGGGCACGCATGTGGAAGCGGGCCGGCGCATGCTGGTGGCAGCGGTGGCGTTCGCGGCACTGACCGTGCCGGTGCAGATTTTCGTCGGCGACATGCATGGCCTGAACACGCTCAAGCACCAGCCGATGAAGATCGCGGCGATGGAAGCGCACTGGCATGAAACCAAGGAGGGCGAGGGCGTACCGCTGGTGGTGTTCGCGCTGCCGAACGAGAAGGAAGAGCGCAATGATTTCGAAGTTGCCATCCCGAAGCTGGGCAGCGTGATCCTCACCCACAGCCTGGACGGCACCTTCGATCCTCTCACCTCGGTACCCGCCAGCGAGCGGCCGCCGGTGACGCCGGTGTTCTTCGCCTTCCGGATCATGGTCGGGCTGGGCACGCTGATGCTGCTGCTGGCCTGGGTGTCAGCGTTCCAGTTGTGGCGGAAGAAGCTGCTGGATTCGCCGTGGCTGCTGCGCGGCTGGAACTGGATGCTGCCCAGCGGTTTCATCGCGCTGCTGTCGGGTTGGTTCGTTACCGAGATGGGGCGCCAGCCGTGGGTGGTGTATGGCGTGCTGCGCACCGCTGATGCGGTGGGCCCGCAGAGCGCGTGGATGACCGCGCTGTCGCTGGGCGTCTACGTGGTCGGCTACGCCTTCGTGTTCGGCTGGGGCATCTGGTACCTGGTGAAGATCCTGCGCCACGGACCGCGTCCGCACGATGATGGGCCATCGCTGGACCACGGCAGCCACACCCCGGCACGCCCGCTGTCGGCGGCCGACGAACCGCTGGAGGAGCGCTGACATGGACCTGATGACCTGGCTGCCGGTGGCGTGGTTTGCGGTGATCGGCTTCGGCGTGCTGATGTACGTGGTGCTGGATGGCTTCGTGCTCGGCATCGGCATCCTCGCCCCGTTCGCCGAGGACGAGGAGCAGCTGGACCTGATGATGAACACCGCCGCGCCGATCTGGGACGGCAACGAGACCTGGCTGGTACTGGGCGGCGCCGGGCTGCTGGCGGCGTTCCCGAAGGCCTATGCGGTGCTGTTGTCGGCGCTGTACCTGCCGGTGCTGCTGCTGGTGGTGGCGCTGGTGTTCCGCGGCGTGGCCTTCGAGTTCCGCTTCAAGGCGCATCGATCGCGCCGGCTGTGGAGCGTGGCGTTCGGCCTCGGTTCGCTGCTGGCGACCTTTGCCCAAGGCGTGATCCTCGGCACCCTGGTGCAGGGCATCCCGCTGGTGGACGGCGTCTACCAGGGCGGCGCATTCACCTGGTTCAGCCCGTTCGCGATGCTGACCGGTGCTGCGTTGGTGGCTGGCTATGCGTTGTTGGGCAGCACCTGGCTGATCCTGAAGACCGAAGGGCGCGTGCAGGCGCTGGCCCGGCAGATGACCCGGCCGCTGGTGGTGGCGGTGATCGCGGCGATGGGCCTGGTCAGCAGCTGGCTGCCGTTCCTCGATTCGCGGTTGATGGCGCGCTGGTTCAGCGACGGCAACTTCTGGTGGCTGTCGCCGGTGCCGCTGTTGACGCTGGCGGTGGCCACCGCGCTGTGGCGCAGCGCGACCCATCCGCGCCGCGACCTGCCGCCGTTCCTGCTCAGCCTGGCCTTGTTCGTGCTTGGCTTCCTCGGCCTGGTGCTGGGCATGTGGCCCTATCTGCTGCCGCCGTCGATGACCCTGTGGCAGGCCGCCGCGCCGGCCTCCTCGCTGGGCTTCAGCCTGGTCGGCCTGGTCATGCTGCTGCCGGTCATCCTCGGCTATACGGCGTGGTCGTACCGGGTGTTCCGCGGCAAAGTGCGCGCCGATAGCGGTTACCACTGATCGATTGAAGCGGGGCCCGCTGGTGCCGGGCCCCCTGTTGTGGAATGTGAAATCTGCACACCCCGGGCGGGACGTGCTAGCGTGCGCTCCTTTCCGGCAGCCAGGGGGGCAGCCGGCGACGTCCTGGACGGACGCACGGCTGCAGGAACGGGGGGCCGCCGCGCGTCGCCGTAATGGCTCGTGCCTATCGTTCTCCCGTTGAAGCACCTTCGCTAATGATCGAATTCTCCATCGTCGACTGGGCTGCCTGGGCGCCCGGCCTGAGCGAGCGTAGCCAGTGGCTGGGCTGGGCCGATGCGCCGTATCCGCCGGTTGGCGAAGACACGCCGCCGCTCGCCGAAATCCCGGCAATGCAGCGCCGCCGAATCGAGCGGCTGGGCCGGATGGCGATCCAGGCTGCCTGCTGGTGCGAGGACGGGCAGGGCGCTGACAGCCAGGTGCCGCTGGTGTTCGCCAGCCGCCACGGCGACGTGGCCCGTTCGATGGAGCTGCTGGGGGCGCTCGCCAGCGATCAGCCCCTGTCACCGACGGGGTTCGGCCTGTCGGTGCACAACGCGATCGCCGCACTGTATTCGATCGCGCGCGGTCACCGCGGCAACTACCTGGCGCTGGCCGCCGGCCAGGCCACGGTCGAGACCGCCTGCCTGGAAGCGGCCGGTCTGCTCGCCGATGGCGCCCGCGAAGTGCGGGTGGTGGTCTATGAGTCGCCGCTTCCTGAAATTTACGCGACGTTTGCCGACGAACCTGACCCGTTCTTTGCCTGGTGCTGGCGTTTGACGGCGCCGATGCCGGGCCAGCCGATCCTCTCCCTGCAGTGGGAGGCGGCGCCGGAGGCCACTGCCACCGCCCCGGGCACGCTGCCGCACGCGCTGGACCTGCACCGCTTTCTGCTGTCCGGCGCGCCGGCGCTGGAGCACGTGGCTCAGGGCCAGCGTTGGCGCTGGGGGCGCCGTGGCTGAGGCGCTGCGCCGTCTCGATCATGCTTGGCGGGTGCTCGGCACCGGCCTGAGCTTTGCCGCATTCGGCTTGGGCGGGCTGCTGCTCGGCGTTCTGGTGATGCCGGTGCTGCTGCTGATGCGTGATCCGGTGGCGCGGCGCCGCCGTGCCCGGCGCGTGGTCCAGGTCGCGTTCGCCAGCCATCTGCGGCTGATGCGCGGGCTGGGGGTGATGACCTACGAGATCGAGGGCGGCGAACGCCTGCAGCGCGACGGCCTGCTGGTGCTGGCCAACCACCCGACCCTGATCGACGTGGTCTGCCTGATCTCGCTGCTTCCCAACGCCGACTGCGTGGTCAAGCGGGCGGTGGCCTGCAACCCGTTCATGCGCGGCCCGGTGCGGGCTGCCGGCTACATCTCCAATGATGATGGCGCCGGCCTGGTCGATGACTGTGTGGCCGCAGTGCGCGCTGGAGGCACCCTGGTCATCTTCCCGGAAGGCACCCGCAGCGTGCCGGGGCAGCCACCGCGGCTGCAGCGCGGGGCCGCCAACATCGCCGTACGGGGCCGCATCGACGTCACCCCGGTGCGGATCACCTGCAGCCCGCCAACGCTGACCAAGGGGCAGAAGTGGTATCGTGTCCCCTCACGTCGCTTTCACGTTCGGCTGCAGATCGGCGAAGATATCCCGATCGCGCCATTTCTGGCCGAAGACGACTCGCCAAGGGGGGATGCCTTGGCGGCCCGTCGCGTCACCGAGCACCTTTCTCGTTATTTCGACCTGTCTGGAGATCCGAACCGTGCAAGCACTTGAGCACGAGATCAAGGAATTGATCATTTCCTCCCTTTCGCTGGAGGACATCACGCCGGAGGACATCGATCCGACCGCGCCGCTGTTCGTCGAGGGCCTCGGCCTGGATTCGATCGACGCGCTGGAGCTGGGACTGGCGCTGCAGAAGAAGTACGGTGTCAGCCTCTCGGCCGATTCGGAAGAAACCCGTCGCCATTTCTCCAGCGTGCGCGCGCTCGGCGAGTTCGTCGCCGCCCGCCAGTCGTAACGGCGCCAGGAATTGCCATGACCAAGAATGAACTGTTCGAACGCATCGTCAGCATCCTGACCGACAGCTTCGAGATCGAAACGGCCCGGATCACCCCGGAAGCCCGCCTGTACGACGACCTGGACATCGACAGCATCGATGCGGTGGACCTGATCGTGCAGCTCAAGCCGCTGCTCGGCCGCAACCTGCAGCCGGAAGCGTTCAAGGCCGTGCGTACCGTGCAGGACATCGTCGATGTGGTGCACAGGCTGCTGCCGGACCAGGCAGCCGCCTGACCGCAGCGCCGACGGCTCCACCATGGCACGCGCACGTACCGTCGTGGTGGCTGCGATCTCGCTGGCCTACCCGGTACTGGTGTACCTGGCGATGGGTCGCTTCGAGCCACGCTGGCTGTCGCTGCTGCTGTTCACCCTGGCCCTGCTGCGCGCGCTGAGTTCGCGCCAGCCGCTGTGGTGGGCCGCAGCGGCGGGCACCGGCCTGCTGGCGGTACTGGCTACCGTGCTCAACCAGGCCCTGCCACTGAAGCTGTACCCGGCGCTGGTCAATGCGGTGATGCTGGCAGTGTTCGGCACCAGCCTGCGCTTCGGGCCACCGCTGGTGGAGCGCCTGGCGCGGATGCAGGAGCCGGACCTGCCCCCGTTCGCGGTGGCGTATACCCGACGCGTCACCCAGGTGTGGTGCGGGTTTTTCGTTCTCAACGGTAGCCTGGCCCTGCTGACCGCGCTGTACGCGTCGGACCGGGTCTGGATGCTCTACAACGGATTGTTGGCGTACGTGATGATGGGCGTGTTGTTCGCAGGTGAGTGGCTGGTGCGGCGGCGGGTGAAGGCGGCGCACGTGCATGGCTGAGTGGATTGCCCTGGACCGGCTGCTGCTGGAGGCGCGGCCGCAGCGCAATGTTGGCGTCTGCGATGGCGAGGTGATCGACCACGCCCGCTTCCGCCAGCGCGTGCTGGGCTGGCGCGCCGCCTTTGCGGCGGCCGAAGGCCGCGACTGGGCCCTGTACTTCGATGACGCCGTGGCCTTCGCGGCGGCGCTGTTCGGTGCCTGGCATGCCGGCAAGCGGGTGTTCCTGGCGGCCGACAACCTGCCGGCCACGCTGCAGGCACTGCAGCCGCAGGTGAGCGGTTTCGCGGGTGATGTCAGCGCCGACTACCACCCGCT
Organism: Stenotrophomonas sp. Sm10; assembly: GCF_030985515.1. Taxonomy (NCBI): domain Bacteria; kingdom Pseudomonadati; phylum Pseudomonadota; class Gammaproteobacteria; order Lysobacterales; family Lysobacteraceae; genus Stenotrophomonas; species Stenotrophomonas sp. Sm10. Next base: position 17,782 of record NZ_JAPTFO010000031.1, on the reverse strand, counting down.
GGCGGCACTGGACATCACGGTGGACGATGAACTGCAGGCGCTGGACGAGCGCGCCTGCGAGCTGTGCGTGTTCACCTCCGGCAGCACCGGCCAGCCCAGTGCGATCGGCAAGCGCCTGGACCAGCTGGCGCGCGAGGTGGAGGCGCTGCAGGCCGCGTTCGGCGCGCAGATGGAGAGCGTGCAGGTCCATGGCACGGTATCCCACCAGCACATCTACGGCCTGCTGTTCCGCGTGCTGTGGCCGTTGGCCGCCGGCCGCCTGATCCATCCACGCCGGTTCTTCCATGAAGACCTGGTGGGTGCGCTGGCCGGTACCGACACGGTGCTGGTGGCGACGCCAGCCCACCTCAAGCGCCTGCCCGAGCAGCTGGACTGGGCCAGCCTGCATGGCCGCCTGCGCGCGGTGTTCTCCTCCGGCGGCCCGCTGCCGGAAGAAGCCGCACGCCAGGTGCGGCAGTGGCTGGGTGTGGCGCCGACCGAGGTTTACGGCAGCAGCGAAACCGGTGGCATCGCCTGGCGCCGCTGGGACACCGAGCTGCCACCGTGGCAACCGTTGCCGGGCGTGCAGTGGCGCATCGAGGATGGCTGCCTGGCCGTCGCCTCGGCGCATCTGGAAACCCTCGACTGGTGGCGTACCCAGGACCGCGTGGAAGCGTTGGCCGATGGCCGGTTCCGCCTGCTGGGCCGGGCCGATCGCATCGTCAAGATCGAAGAACGCCGCGTCTCGCTGGATGCACTGGAGCGCGCGCTGCGCGAAGACGCCGAAGTGGACGACGCGCGCGTGCTGGTCCTGCCCGGCCAGCGCGAGCAGCTGGCGGCCGTGGTGGTACCGGCTGACCGGGCGCTGCTGGCGGGTGGTGACACCGCGCGCCGCGCCCTGGGCCAGCGCCTTGGCGCGCGCCTGGCGCACGCGCATGACGCAGTGACCCGGCCGCGCCGTTGGCGCCTGGTGCAGGCGCTGCCGATCAATGCGCAGGGCAAGGTAACCCAGGCGGCGCTGGCAGCGCTGTTCCAGCCACTGATGCCGGTGCCGGTCTGGGACCGCCGCGACGCCGCCAGCGCCACCCTGCGCATGACCCTGGACCCGACGCTGCGGCCGTTCCAGGGCCACTTCCCCCAGGCAGCGATCCTGCCCGGCGTGGCGCAGCTGGATTGGGCGGTGCGTTTCGGCCGCCAGGTGTTCGCAATGCCGGCAGCGTTTCTGCGCATGGATGCGGTGAAGTTCCAGCATGTGGCCCGCCCCGGCGATGAGCTGACCCTGCAGCTGGACTGGGATGCCGCACGCAGCGCGCTGGCCTTCCGTTACACCTCCAGCCATGGTGTGCATGCCAGCGGCAAAGTGGTCTTCGCCGATGCGGACTGATCCGGCCGTTGCCGGTGCCGCATTCGCGCCACTGGTGGTGATTCCCGTCTACGACCACGAGCACGCCATCGCGGCGGTGCTCGACGGCGTGCAGGCCGCGGGACTGCCCTGCCTGCTGGTCGACGATGGTTCGCACGATGGGTGCGCGGCGGTGCTGCGCGCGCTGGCACAACGCCAGGGTGTCGACCTGCTGCGCCTGGACGTGAACCAGGGCAAGGGCGGGGCAATGCTGGCCGGTTTCGCCGAGGCCGGCGCGCGAGGCTACAGCCACGTGCTGCAGATCGATGCCGACGGCCAGCATGATACGGCTGACCTGCCACGCTTCATCGAAGCCGCGCGCCTGCACCCGGGTGCAGTGATCTGTGGCATTCCGGCCTACGACGCCAGTGTTCCCAAGGCGCGCCTGTACGGTCGCTACGCCACCCACATCTGGGTCTGGATCAACACGCTGTCGCTGCACCTGCGCGACACCATGTGCGGCTTACGCGTGTATCCACTGCCGCCGGTGCTGCGCCTGATCGGTGAAGAGACCATCGGCCGGCGCATGGATTTCGATACCGAAATAATGGTGCGCCTGTACTGGCGCGGGCTGCCGGTCGAGCACCTGGCCACGCGCGTGACCTATCCTGCCGATGGCGTGTCGCACTTCGATGTGTGGCGCGACAACGTGCGCATCAGCCGCATGCATGCCCGTCTGTTCTTCGGCATGCTCTGGCGCGCGCCGCGCCTGCTGTGGCGCCGCCTGCGGGGGCAGCGCTGAGATGACGGCCGCGCAGGGCGCCCCACACTGGGCCGACATCGGCGAATCCACCTCGGTGGCCGGCGTGCTGTTCCTGTGCTGGGTGCACCGCTGGTTCGGGCGCTGGCCGTTCCGCCTGTGCGTGTGGCCGGTGGTGGCCTGCCATTGGCTGGGCAACCGTGTGGGGCGACAGGCCTCGATGCAGTACCTGCAGCGGCTGCAGGCGCACAGCGGCGTGCTCGGCCACGCGCCGAAACGGCGTGACAGCCTGCGCCACTTCTTTACCTTCGCCGACACGATGCTGGACAAGATCCTCGGCCTGGGCGGGCGCTACCCGGCCGAACGCATCCACCTGCACCGCGACCTGGTGCTGCAGAAGATCGCGCGCCGCGAGGGCGGGCTGATCCTCACCGCGCACATCGGCTGCCTGGAGCTGTGCCAGGTGCTGGCCGAGCAGGTGCCGGGATTCCGCATCACCGTGCTGGTGCATACCGCACACGCGCAGCGCTTCAACCGTCTGCTGCAGCGGCTGGACCCGCTGGCGGCGGTGGAACTGGTGCAGGTGACCGAAATGGGGCCGGCCACGGCGGTGATGCTGGCCGAGCGCGTTGCGGCGGGGGGCTTCGTTGCCATCGTCGGCGACCGCACGCCGGTACAGGGTGGCCGCAGCGTCACCGCCGATTTCCTGGGCCACCGCGCGCCGTTCCCGATCGGCGCCTATGTGCTCGCCGCCGCGCTGGGCTGCCCGGTCTACACCATGGCCTGCCTGCACCAGGGCGACGGCTATCGGGTGGCATTCGAACAGTTCGCCGAACGCATCGTGCTGCCGCGTGGCTCGCGCGACGCCGCGCTGGCCGAACAGGCACAGCGCTTCGCGCGCTGGCTGGAACTGCAGGTCATCCAGTCCCCGTTGGACTGGTTCAATTTCTTCCCCTTCTGGGATCAGGCTCCGCATGACGACTGACGCCGTACCCGTGTGCCGCTTTGGCGATGCACCGTTGACCATCGAAGACGTGGTTGCCCTGGCCCAGCGCCAGTGTGAGGCCGCACTGAGCGACGCGCCGGCATTCCGCGCGCACATCCAGCGCGGCGCCGACTTCCTCGACCGCCTGCTGCGCGAGGACGGCGTGATCTACGGTGTAACCACCGGCTATGGCGACTCGTGCACGGTGAACATCCCGCCGGCACTGGTGGCTGAACTGCCGCACCACCTGTACACCTACCATGGCTGCGGCCTGGGCCGTTACCTGGACCCGGTCGAGACCCGTGCGGTGCTGGCTGCGCGCCTGGCGTCGCTGGTGCGCGGCATGTCCGGTGTCAGCCTGCCGCTGCTGGAAGGCCTGGCCACGCTGCTGCAGCACGACGTGCTGCCGATGATTCCGGCCGAAGGCTCGGTCGGTGCCAGTGGCGACCTGACCCCGCTGTCGTACGTGGCGGCAGTGCTGTGCGGCGAACGCGAGGTGCTGCACGAGCGCCGCGTGCAGCCGGCGGCCGAGGTGCTGGCGAAGATCGGCATGACCCCGCTGAAACTGCGGCCGAAGGAAGGCCTGGCGATCATGAACGGCACCGCGGTGATGACCGGCCTGGCCTGCCTGGCCTGGCAGCGCGCCGATTACCTGGCCCGCATGGCCACGCGCCTGACCGCGTTCAACGTGCTGGCCAGCGACGGCAACGCGCACCACTTCGACGAAACCCTGTTCGCGGCCAAGCCGCACCCGGGCCAGGGCCGCATCGCCGCGCGCCTGCGCAGCGACCTGCACAGCGAACGCCCGCCGCGCAATGAACAGCGCCTGCAGGACCGTTACTCATTGCGCTGCGCGCCGCACGTGATCGGCGTGCTGGAAGACAGCCTGCCGTTCCTGCGCCAGCTGATCGAAACCGAGCTGAACAGCGCCAACGACAACCCGCTGATCGATGCCGATGGCGAGCGGATCCTGCACGGCGGCCACTTCTACGGCGGCCACATCGCGCTGGCGATGGACACCCTGAAGAACACCGTGGCCAACGTTGCCGATCTGCTCGACCGGCAGCTGGCGCTGGTGGTCGATGCCCGCTACAACCATGGCCTTCCGGCCAACCTGTCGGCGGCCACCGGCCCGCGCGCGGCCATCAACCATGGCCTGAAGGCGCTGCAGATCAGCGTTTCGGCCTGGACCGCCGAAGCGCTGAAGCAGACCATGCCGGCCAGCGTGTTCTCGCGCTCCACCGAGTGCCACAACCAGGACAAGGTCAGCATGGGCACCATTGCCGCGCGCGACTGCCTGCGCGTGATCGAGCTGACCGAGCAGGTGGTGGCCGCGATGCTGATCGCTGCCCGCCAGGGCCTGGCGCTGCGCGAACGGGTTGGCCTGAATGCGCAGCTGCATGGCAGTCTGGCCGACATGTACGCCGACCTGGGGCAGCGCATCGCCCTGGTCGAAGAAGACCGCGCGCTGGATCGCGAACTGCGGGAACTGCTGGTGGAGATCCGCGCGCAACGTTGGGAGCTGTACGCCGGTGAATGAGGCCATCGAACGGGTTGGCGAAATCGCGTTGACCCCTGCCTTCCATGACTGCGATCCGATGAACGTGGTCTGGCATGGCAACTACTTCAAGTACTTCGAGATCGCGCGCTGCGCGCTGCTCGGGCGCTACAACTACGACTATCCGCAGATGCTGGAATCGGGCTACCTGTGGCCGGTGGTCGATGCGCGGGTGAAGTACGTGCGGCCGCTGCTGTTCAACCAGGCCCTGCGCGTGGTCGCGCGCATCGTGGAATGGGAGAACCGGCTGAAGATTGAGTATGAAATCCTCGATGCGGAAAGCGGCCAGGTGCTGACCCGCGCGATGACCATCCAGGTCGCGGTGGACGCGGCCAGCAAGGAAATGCTGTACCAGTGCCCGCCGGTACTGTGGGAACGCCTGGGAGTGCCTGCACCGTGAACACCCTTGTCCGTCTTTCCAGCGCGCTGCTGTGCGCGCTGATCTTCGTTGCCGCACCGCAGGTGCAGGCGGCCGACCCCGCCATTGATGCGATCACCCAGGCGGTGGCGCGGCCGGACGTGCTGCGTGGCCAGTTCAGCCAGGAAAAGCAGGTCAGCGGCTTCAGGAACCCGCTGCGCTCGCAGGGCCAGTTCGTGGTCGCGCGCCAGCATGGCGTGATCTGGACCACGCTCAAGCCGTTCCCCTCCGAAGTGGTGGTCACCGCCGACCGCATCCTCAGCCGCCAGCGCGATGGCAGCACCCGTGTCGAGCTCGATGCACGGCAGCAGCCGGCGATGCGTTCGGTGAACGCGATCATGTTCGCGCTGATGAGTGGCGACGTGCAGGCGCTGTCCGGCCAGTTCAACGTGGCGGCCAGCCGTGAAGGGCAGGGCTGGCGGCTGCGGCTGACGCCGAAGTCGGCGATGCTGGCCAAGGCCTTCCAGTCGCTGACCCTGCAGGGCGACCGCTACGTGCGCCAGGTCGAGATCGTCGAGGCCAACAAGGACCGCACGCAGATCCAGTTCAGCGCGTTGAGCGAGGCCCCGGCTACGCTCAGCGCCGACGAGGCCCGCCGTTTTGAGTGAGGCCGTGGCATCGAACGCACCGGACCGCCTGCGGCGCTGGTGGCACTGGCTGGGCATCGCCTGGCTGGTGTTGCTGCTGGCGCTGGGCGCACAGCAGTGGCAGCTGTGGAGCCAGCAATCGCGGATCGACACCGACATCCTCGCGCTGCTGCCGCAGGATGCGCATGACCGCCTGTTGAGCGATGTCACCCGGCGCATCGCCGATGGCAGTTCACGGCAGGTGGTGGTGCTGCTCGGCAGCCAGGACAGTGCCGCCGCCAAGCGCGCGCAGTCCGCGTTCGCTGCGGCCATGGCCAAGGACGCCGATCACGCGTTGCTGGTGCCCAGTGGTTCCATCGAGGGCTGGTTCGATGAGGCGCGCGCGTTCTATGCGCCGTACCGTGACCGGCTGCTGACGCCGGCCCAGCGCGAGCAGTTGAAGGGCAGCGAGCCGGGCGCGCTGGCGGAGCAGGCGTTGGCTGCGCTGTACGGTCCGATGGGCGCCCCACGCCTGACCGATTGGCGCCAGGACCCGCTGTCGCTGTGGCCGCAATGGTGGCAGCAGCAGGCGCAGGGCTCGGGGTTGCGGCTGGGCGATGACGGCCTGCTCGAAGCCGAGGGCAGGCATTGGGCCGTGCTGCAGTTCGATACACCTGGTTCGGCATTCCAGCTTGACGGCGAACGCCATCTCGATGGCCTGCTGGAACGCGCCGGAAAGGCGGCCAAGGCCGTAGCACCGGAGCTGGAGATCCTGCACGCCGGCGTGCCGCTGCATGCCGAGGCAGCCGCAGTGCAGGCCAACCGTGAGATCAACACGATCGGCTGGGGCTCGCTGGCCGCGGTGCTGCTGCTGGTGTGGCTGGCGTTCCGTTCGCTGCGCCCGATCCTGCTGGTCGCCGCGTCATTGCTGATCGGCTGCGGCGTGGCACTGGCGGTGACCGTGCTGGTGTTTGGCAAGGTGCACGTGCTGACCCTGGTGTTCGGTGCATCGCTGGTGGGTGTGGCCGAGGATTACGGCATCCACTGGTTCGCCTCGCGCCAGGCCGAGCCGGCCGATCGTCGCTGGAAGCTGCTGCGGCACCTGCTGCCCGGCCTGTGGCTGGCCCTGCTGACCAGCGCGCTGGCCTACCTGGCACTGGGCCTGGCCCCGTTCCCGGGCCTGCGCCAGATGGCGCTGTTCTCGGTGGTCGGCCTGGCGGCTGCTTTCCTCACGGTGATCTTCTGGTTCCCGTGGCTCGATGGCGGCGAGATCCGCCAGACCCGGTTCTCGCAGTGGCTGGGCAATACGCTGGAACGTTTCCCGCGCCTGCATGGCCGTCGCGCGGTGACGATGTTCGTGGTGATCACGCTGGCACTGTCTGCGATCGGCATCGCACGCCTGCACAGCAACGACGACCTGCGCAGCCTGCAGTCATCACCGCCAGCGTTGATGGCGCAGCAGATCCGCCTGAGCCAGCTGCTGGGCATGCCCAGCCCGGCGCAGTTCTACCTGGTGCAGGGCGCGGATGCTGCGCAGCTGCTGCAGCGCGAGGAAGCACTGACCGAGCGCCTGCGTGTACTGGCCAACGACAAGCGCATTGGTGGCTATCGCGCGATCAGCGATTGGCTGCCGTCGCCGGCACGCCAGCAGGCCGATGCCGCGCTGACCGCGAAGGTGGAACCTGGCGTGCTGTCGGCCGTGTCCGAGGCGGTGGGAGAGCCGCTGCAGCGTCCGCAGTTCGCCGCAGCGCCGCTCACCGCCGAAGCCTTCCTGGCCTCGCCGGCCTCGCAGCCGTTCAGCCACCTGTGGGTGGGTGAAGTCGGTGGGCAGATGATCAGCGTGGTGATGGTCGACGACCTGTCGCGCGCCGATGCCCTGGCCACGCTGGAAGGTGCCGCCGAGGGCCTGCCCGGCGTGCGCTGGGTGGATCGCACCGCCGACTTCTCGCAGCTGCTGGGCCACTACCGCAAGCTGATGGGCGGGCTGCTGCTGGTCGGCATCGTACTGGTGTTCGGCGCGCTGTGGCTGCGCTACCGCCGCCAGGCCTGGCGCGTGTTCGCGCCGACCCTGATTGCCGGCGCATTGACCCTGGGCCTGCTTGGCCTGTTCGGCCAGCCGCTGCAGCTGTTCAACGTGCTGGCACTGATGCTGCTGCTGGGCATGGGCATCGACTACGGCATTTTCCTGATCGAGCACCGCGGCGATGCCAGCGCCTGGCTGGCGGTGTGCGTGGGCGCGGCCAGCACCTGGCTGTCGTTCGGCCTGCTGGGCCTGTCGCAGACCCCGGCGTTGCGCGCGTTCGGCCTGACCCTGCTGTTCGGCATCGGCCTGGTCTGGCTGATCTCGCCGCTGTTCCGTCCGCCGCCGCACGATCTGCCGCCGGCCTGAGCCTGTTTTCCGACTTCCTTCTTTCCACTTGATCGAGCAACAAGGACGCACCGATGAACACTGCTGTGGATGCTGTCGAACGTACTGAAATCCTGATCATCGGCGCGGGCCCGGCCGGTTCGGTGGCTGCGGCGATGCTGCGCCAGCAGGGCCGCCAGGTGCTGATGCTGGAACGCCAGCAGTTCCCACGCTTCTCCATCGGCGAAAGCCTGCTGCCGCAGAGCATGGAGTACATCGAGGCGGCCGGCCTGCTGCAGGATGTGGTCGAGGCGGGCTTCCAGTACAAGAACGGTGCCGCCTTCGTGCACGGCGAAGCGCGCACTGCATTCGACTTCAGGAAGAAGTTCTCGCCGGGTTGGGGCACCACCTACCAGGTGCAGCGCGCCGACTTCGACAACGTGCTGGCACGCGGTGCCGAGCGCATGGGCACCACGCTGCGCTTCGGCGACGAAGTGCTTGCTGTCGAGCCGGGCGAGCAACCGGCGGTGACGGTGCGCCGCCCGGACGGCAGTGAATACCGCATCGAGGCCGATTTCATCCTCGATGCCTCCGGCTTCGCGCGCCTGCTGCCGCGGCTGCTGCAGCTGGAGTCGCCGTCCAACTTCCCGGTGCGCGGCGCGATCTTCTGCCACGTGCGCGACAACATTCCGGCCGAAGCGGACTTCGACCGCAACAAGATCCTGATCACCACCCATCCCGAGCACATCGACGTCTGGTACTGGACGATCCCGTTCTCCAACGGCTGCTGTTCGCTGGGCGTGGTCGCCGAGCCGTCGTTCTTCGAGCGCTACGAGGGCGACGACCTGCAGAAGCTGCAGGCCATCGTCGGCGAGGACCCCAACCTGACCGGGCTGCTGGCCAACGCCGAATGGGCGGTGCTGCCGGTGCGCCGCATCACCGGCTACTCGGCCAACGTCAGTTCGCTGTGGGGGCCCGGCTACGCGTTGCTGGGCAACGCCGGCGAGTTCCTCGATCCGGTGTTCTCCTCGGGCGTGACCATTGCCTTCAAGTCCGCGCAGCTGGCCAGTGAATGCCTCAAGCGCCGCTATGCCGGCCAGGCCGTGGACTGGGAGGCTGAGTTCTCCATTCCGCTGCGTGCCGGCGTGAAGACCTTCCGGCGCTTCGTCGAAAGCTGGTACGACGGCGGTTTCCAGAAGATCATCTACCACCCGCAGCAGCAGCCCGAAGTGCGCGACATGATCAGCTCCATCCTGGCCGGCTACGCCTGGGACACCAACAACCCGTATGTGGCCGACGAAAGCGGCCGTCGCATGCGCGTGCTGGAGGAACTGTGCAGCGCCTGATCTTCCGTACTGCGGCCCTGCTGCTGTGCCTGCTGCTGGCCGCCTGTGCCGGGCGCATGCCCAAGCCACAGGTGGAACTGCCGCCGCTGCGCCTGTCGCCGGCCAGCCTGCCGGCGCCGCTGGCGCTGCAGCAGCAGCTGCACTTCCGTTTCGGCAGCCATGAGCGCGACCTCGATGCGCTGCTGGAAGCCGATGCACAGCGGGTGCAGCTGGCGGTGCAGGCGATGGGCCAGACCGGCGTGCGCCTGCAGTGGGACGGCCAGCAGCTGACCCAGCAGCGTGCGCCGTGGTTGCCGCCGCAGGTGCGTGCCGAGCGTGTGCTGGATGACCTGCAGTTCGCGCTGTGGCCGACCGCGGCCATCGCCGCAGCGCTGCCGGCCGGCTGGGAGGTCATCGACGACGGCCACCAGCGCAGCTTGTCGCGCGACGGCACGGTGTGGCTGCTGCTGCAGCGCCTGGACGATGGCAGCATGCAGCTGGACAACCGCGCCGAAGGCTATGCGCTGCGCATCGAATCAATCGACATGGCCGGGCAGGACCGATGAGTGCACCGATCTACCTGAACGACCTGGGCATGGTCTGCGCGCTTGGCGAGGACCGTGCCACAGTGGCGTCGGCGCTGTTCGCCGATGTACCGGGCGGGCTCAGCACCAACGACAGCCTGATGCCGGGGCGCACCCTGGCGCTGGGAGAAGTACGCACGCCGCTGCCGAAGCTGGAAGACCTGCCGGTGGCCCTGCGTGGGCGCAACAACGCCCTGCTGGACGTGGCACTGGCGCAGATCGCTCCGGCGGTGAGCGCAGCCATTGCCCGCCATGGCGCCGAGCGCGTAGCGGTGGTGTTGGGCACCAGCACCTCGGGCATCGGTGAATCCGAGCAGGCCTTGCGCACCCATGCCGAGCAGGGCCAGTGGCCGCCAGGGTTCGATTACGCCCGGCAGGAAATGGGTACCGCCGCGCAGTTCGTGCGCCAGCGCAGTGGCGCGCTGGGACCGGCGTGGACCCTGTCCACGGCGTGTTCGTCCAGCGCCAAGGCATTGATGTCGGCCGCGCGCATGCTGCGCGCCGGCATCGTCGACGCCGTGATCGCAGGCGGCGCGGACTCCCTGTGCCGCTTCACCGTGGCTGGCTTCAGCGCGCTGGAATCGGTCTCGGCCCAACGCTGCAATCCGTTCTCGCAGCATCGTACTGGTATCAACATCGGCGAGGGTGCCGCGCTGTTCCTGCTCACCCGCGAGCCCGGCCCGGTATGCCTGGCGGGGTGGGGCGAATCGGCCGACGCGCACCACATGTCCGCTCCCGACCCGCAGGGGCTGGGTGCCATCGACGCGCTGCAGCAGGCACTGCTGCGCGCAGGCTGGGGCGCCGACGAAGTGGATTACGTGAACCTGCATGGCACCGCCACCGGCCACAACGATGCGATGGAAAGCCTGGCGGTCTCGCAGGTGCTGGGCAACAGCGTGCCAGCCAGTTCGACCAAGCCGCTGACCGGGCACACGCTGGGTGCCTCGGGTGCCATCGAGGCGGCGCTGTGCTGGATCGTGCTGGCCGAGAACCCGCAGCAGCAGCTGCCGCCGCACTGGTGGGACGGCGTGGCCGACCCGGCACTGCCTGTGCTGCCGCTGGTCGCACCGGGCACGCGCCTTGCGCAGCCACCGCGGCGGGTGCTGAGCAATTCGTTCGCCTTCGGCGGCAGCAACGCCGTGCTGGCACTGGAGCGTCGATGAACACGCTGTATGCAATCGAAGAGGTGGTGCCGCACCGCCAGGACATGTGCCTGCTGCAGCGCATCACGCATTGGGACCAGGACACCCTCGAGGCCGAACTGGTGGTGCCCGAGGCCGGCCTGTTCGTGGAGAACGGCGAAGTGCCGGCGTGGGTCGGCATCGAATACATGGCGCAGGCCATCGCGGCCTGGGCCGGCTGCCGCGCGCGTGCGGCCGGCAAGCCGCCGCAGCTGGGCTTCCTGCTCGGCAGCCGCCGCTACAGCAGCGCGCGCAGCAGCTTCCCCGCCGGTTCGCGGCTGCGCGTACAGGCGCGCTGCGAGCTGTTGGGTGACAATGGATTGGGGATGTTCGCCTGCCGCATCCTGGCAGGTGAGGACGAATGGGCGACAGCCAACGTGTCGGTGTACGAACCGGCCGACGCGATGGCTTATCTGGAGAGTGGACAGGCATGACAGGGAATCGAAGCGTGCTGGTGACCGGCGCCAGCCGGGGCATCGGCCGGGCCATTGCGCTGCGCATCGCGCGCGATGGCTTCGACGTGGTGGTGCATTGCCGCAGCCGCCTGGAAGAGGCACAGGCCGTGGAGGCTGAGATCCAGGCACTGGGCCAGCAGGCCCGCGTGCTGGTGTTCGACGTGGCCGACCGCGAGGCCGCGAGGGCCGCGCTGGAAGCCGATGTCGAGGCACATGGCGCGTATTACGGCGTGGTCTGCAATGCCGGCATCGCCCGTGACGGCGCCTTCCCGGCGCTGTCGGAGGACGATTGGGACCAGGTCATCCACACCAACCTGGATGGCTTCTACAACGTGCTGCATCCGCTGATCATGCCGATGGTACGGCGGCGCAGGCCGGGCCGCATCGTCACCCTGTCGTCGGTATCCGGGTTGGCCGGCAACCGCGGCCAGGTCAACTACAGTGCTGCCAAGGCCGGCATCATCGGTGCCACCAAGGCGCTGGCGCTGGAACTGGCCAGCCGCCAGATCACCGTCAACTGCGTGGCTCCGGGCCTGATCGAAACCGAAATGCTCAACGATGAAGTGGTTGAACACGCGCTCAAGCTGATTCCCGCCGGCCGCGTCGGCCGTCCCGACGAAGTGGCGGCCACGGTGGCGTTCCTGCTGTCCGAGCCGGCCGGCTACATCACCCGCCAGGTGATCTCGGTGAACGGAGGCATGCTCTGATGGCCGCCAATCGTCGCGTGGTGGTCACCGGTGCCGCCGCCATCAGTCCGCTCGGCCACGATTGGCCGACCATCGAGGCACACCTGCGCAGCTGCCGCAATGCGGTGCGTGCGATGCCCGAGTGGGATGTGTATGCCGGGCTGAACACCAAGCTGGCGGCGCCGGCGCAGGATTTCGCGCTGCCGCCCAACTACAACCGCAAGACCACCCGCTCGATGGGCAAGGTCGCGATCATGTCGGTGCGCGCCACTGAGGTGGCACTGCGTGAAGCCGGCCTGCACGAGCATCCGGTGCTGCGCAGCGGCCGTACCGGCGTGGCCTATGGTTCCTCGTCGGGCAGCCATGAGGCCACCGGTGAATTCGGGCGCATGCTCAACGAGTTCACCACCGATGGCATCAGTGCCACCACCTACCTGAAGATGATGAGCCACACCGCGCCGGTCAACATCGGCGTGTTCTTCGGCCTGTCCGGGCGCGTGTACACCACGTCCAGTGCCTGTACCTCGGGCAGCCAGGGCGTGGGTGCGGCCTATGAAGCCATCCGCAGCGGCAAGCAGACGGTGATGGTGGCCGGCGGTGCCGAGCAGCTCGATGCCACCGCTGCGGCGGTGTTCGACACGCTGTTCGCCACCAGCGTGCGCAACGACGCGCCGCAGACCACGCCACGCCCATTCGATGCCGGCCGCGATGGCCTGGTGCTGGGCGAGGGCGCCTGCACGCTGATCCTGGAGGACCTGGAACACGCGCAGGCGCGCGGCGCCACCATCCTGGCCGAGGTGGTCGGCTACGGCACCAACAGCGATGGCCAGCACGTCACCCAGCCCAGTGCCGACACCATGGCCCAGGCCATGCGCCTGGCATTGGAGGACGCCGGCCTGGACCCGGCGCAGATCGACTACGTCAACGCCCATGGCACCGCCACCGACCACGGCGACATCGCCGAGACCCAGGCCACCGCACAGGTGTTCGGCAGCCGCGTGCCGATCAGCTCGCTGAAGAGCTACGTCGGCCACATGCTGGGTGCCTGTGGCGCGTTCGAGGCCTGGCTGAGCATCGAGATGATGCGCACCGGCTGGTTCGCGCCGACCCTGAACCTGGCCGAGGTCGATCCGCGCTGTGGCCAGCTCGACTTCATCACCGGGCAGGGCCGCGAACTGCAGGCCGAGTACGTGATGAGCAACAACTTCGCCTTCGGCGGCATCAACACCTCGCTGGTGTTCCGCCGCTGGCGCGAGTGAACCACCGTCCCACCGCACTGTTTCCGCTACCCACCCGCACCCCTGACAAGGAGAAGTTTCGATGCGCCGCACTCTCATGATCGCCACTGCCACCGCGCTGCTGGCCCTGACCTCCACCGCCTCTGCCCGCGACACGCGTGTCGAACAGTCCCTGCAGGAACTGGTCAATTCGCAGGCCGCCAAGGACGCTGGCATCGACGGCAGCGTGCGCTTCTATCTGGCCGGCCAGCCGGTCAGCGTGCAGCAGCGCCTGGGCGAAGACGTGACCAACAAGAAGACCAACGCCGCCAACAAGAGCGATGCCGAGGCCTGCCGCTGGGTTGCGTTGTCGGCACTGCGCGCGCTGCAGGACGGTGCCAAGTCGCGCGGCGCCAACGCCGTGGTCGACATCGTCAGCTATTACAAGAAGAACGAGTTCAAGAGCAGCACCAACTACGAGTGCTACGCCGGTGCCATCCTCGCGGGTGTCGCGCTGAAGGGCACCTACGCCAAGGTCAAGTAAGCGCCCGTGTGGTGGCAGCCGTGGCTGAACGACGCCGCCACATTGCTGAACCTCGCCGGGGAAACGCCGTCGATCACGCCGCCAACGTCGGCTGACGGCTTTCCCCGGTGTCGGCTTTCCGACACAATCATGGCTCTTCCCGGGTTATCGTCCCGCGGACATGCACGCCTACGTCTATAAAAGCCAACTCAAGCCGGACACCTACGTCTACGTTCCCCGTCGCGATGATTTCAGCGCGCTGCCCGCGCCGCTGCTCACCTCGCTGGGGACGCTCGCCTTCGTCCTGGAGGTGGCCCTGGATGCCCAGCGCCGCCTGGCGCAGGCTGACCCGGAAAAGGTCCGCAGCGAAATGAGCGAGCGCGGGTTCTACCTGCAGGTGCCGCCGTCGGTGGCCAGCCTGATGCCGCGCCACTATGACTGACGCCTCCCGTCCGCGCCTTGTGTCAATTGCCTTCGCCGCGGGCGCGGTGCTGGCGCTGGGCGCCGCCGTGGGCGGCTTCCCGGGTGCCGTCCTGGCCGCACTGGCGCAGCCAGCGTTCGCGCTGGCGATCTCATGGTGGCGTCGCAGCCGCGCGCTGCTGCCGCTGAAGGTGGTCGCTCGCCAGGACCTGCCGGCGCTGCTGGCGTTGTGGACGGCCGCGCCGCTGCTGCTGGCGCTGTTGCTGGCTTGGCCGCTGGCGGCGCTGCGCGACAGCGGCAGCCTTGCGGCGGTGCTGGGCCTGAGCGTGCTGGTCAGTGCCGGCCTGCTCGCCGCCTGGCGCACCTGGCCGTTGTGGAACGATGTCGAACGCCTCGACGGCAGCCTGGCCCAGCACTGGCAGGCGCTGGCGGGGCGTGACCTGGGCGCCTGGCGCGGCCTCGGTGTGGCCGCGCTGGTGATCGCGCTGGCCGCGCTGGTGGTGCTGCCGGCCTGGCCGGGGCTGCTGCCGGAAAGCGCACACTGGCCCGCCGCGCTGGCGGTGGTGCTGCTGTCTCCCGTGCTGCACCTGCTGCTGCAGCGGGTGGCGCCGGCACCGCTGGTGTCGCTGCGCGCAGGCCCACTGGCCACGGCCAGCGACGAGCGCGAACCGATGTTCTCCGCTGCGGTCGAAACCACGCCGCTGGAGGCGATGGCGCCGCAGGAGCTGACCCCGGCGCTGTATGAAGCCGCCCGCCATGGCCGCATCGACCGGGGCCTGCAACTGCTGCAGGCCGGTGCCGATCCGTATGCGCTGCCGGACCCGAACTGGCGCGACCAGCGCAGCCTGGCGGTGCTGGCAGCGGTGCTGCCGGACCTGCGCCTGCTGCGCGAGCTGATCGCCCGCGGCGTCGATGTGAACGCACCGCACCGGGGCATGACCCCGCTGCTGGCCGCCACCCGTGACAGCTGGCATGGCCGCCCCGAGGCGGTGATGACCCTGCTCGCCAACGGTGCCGACTCGCGTGCCACCGACAGCGATGGCAACACGCCGCTGCACCATGCCGCGCGCAGTTCCGACCCGGGTGTGGCGGCGCTGCTGCGCGATGCCGCCGCCGAAGTCGATGCGTTGAACAACGAGGGCTGGTCGCCGCTGGCCGTGGCCTGCCAGGTCGGCAACTGGCGCCTGGCCCGTTTCCTGCTCGAACGCGGTGCACGCTGCGAACCGGCCGATGGCACCCCGGTGCTGCTGGCCGCCGCCGCCACCGAGGACGACGATCCGGCGGGCGTGCAGCTGCTGCTCAAGCACAAGGCGCGGGCCGACGCGCGTGATCGCCAGCGTCGCAGCGCGCTGCATGAAGCGGCGCTGGCCGGTCACGTCGAGATCATCGGCGTGCTGCTGGCTGCCGGCGCCAATCTGGAAGCGCGCGATGCGCTGGGCCGTACGCCGTGGCTGGAAGCGGCCCGTGCCGGTCGCGCCGCCGTGATCGAGCACCTGCTGCCGCACAAGCCGGACCTGGTCGCGGTGGACGGCGAAGGCCGCAATGCGGTGCAGCTGGCGGCGATGGCCGAGGATGTCTCGCCGCTGCTGATCAAGCGCCTGGTCGAACTGGGCATCGCGGCCGATGCCACCGATCCGGTCGGCCGCCGTGCGGTGGACTACGCCGCCGAAGCCGGCCGCTGGGCGATCGTGGCTCTGCTGGACCCGTCCTATCCATTGCCGGCTGCGGTCAGCGATGGACTGGCCGAGCGTGGCGAAGCCGCCGGCGCAAGTGGCCTGCTGCCCGACCGCCCGCCGCTGACCCTGCTGCGCGAAGCGCTGGGCTTCGGCAACACCGAAGGCATGGCCGCGCTGGCCAAGCTGTGCCAGCCGGAAGAGCTGGGTGGCCTGCTGCTCGATCCGGAGCTGGCGCTGGAGCCGCGTGCGGTCGATTGGCTGCTGGCCCACGGTGCCGATCCATACGTGCGTGACGCCTGTTCCGACACGCCGATGTTCGCTCTACTATCGCGTGGCATCGACGCGGTGCCGGCGCTGCAGGTCATGCTGCAGCGTGGCCTGTCGCCGACCGGCCGCGGCGGCCTGGCGCGCTTCCTGGCTGCCTGCGCACAACACGACCAGGCCGCCCGTGGCCTGGAACAGCTGGCACTGGAACTGCTGGAACGTGGCGCCGATCCGTTCGCCGCCTCGCCGGCCGGCGATCCGCCGCTGTCGCTCGCGGTGCGCCTGGGCTGGCTGCGCCTGCAGCAGGCCCTGCTCAAGGCCGGTGTCGATCGTGAAGCGCGCGACAGCCACGGCATGACCGCATTGCACCTGGCCACCGCGTTGGCCCGCGAAGGCGCACTGAAGCTGCTGGTGCAGCACGGTGCCTCGCCGGAAGCCCGCGCCGCCGACGGCCAGACGCCGTTGGGCGTGGCGCTGTCGATCGGTCGCCGTGATCTGGCCGACTGGCTGGACTGGCGGGTGTGGCCGTTGCCGCGCCGTACCCTGCGCGAGGCCGATCTGCCGGCTGCTGCAATGGCAGGTGATGTGGATGCGGTGCGGCGCCTGATCGATCTGGGTTTCGCCGTCGATGCGGTCGACGCACAGGGCTGCACCGCACTGCTGCGTGCAGCCGGTGGCGGCCACCTGGCGGTGACCGACCTGCTGCTGGCGCGCGGCGCCGATCCGCAGCACGCCGCGGCCAGTGGCGCGACGCCGCTGTCGGCGGCGGTCAGCATGCGCCAGGTGGACATCGTTTCGGCCCTGCTCGATGCCGGCGCCAAGCTGGAACATCGCCTGCCGGGCGGGGTGACCGTGCTGATGCTGGCCTCGGCGCTGGGTCTGCCGGACATCGTCGCGCGCCTGCTCACTGCCGGTGCCGACGTGCATGCCGGTGACGCGCAGCAGCTGGGCCCGCTGCACTGTGCCGCGCTGTACGGTTTCAGTGCCCGCGACCGCTCGCGCCTGCTGGCCCTGCTCGACACCCTGCTGTTGGCGGGCGCCGAGCCGGACCAGGCCGCCGCCGGTTCGGTCACGCCCCTGCTGCTGCTGCTGGGCGCACGCGCCGAGCCGGGTACCGCCTGCGACGAGCAGGTGGTGATGGCGGCGGTAGAGCGCCTGCTGGATGAGGACGTGAGCCTGGACGTGCGTGATCCGCGCGGCTTCGGCCCGTTGCATTTGGCCGCGCTGCATGGCCTGCCGCTGCTGGTGCAGCGCCTGCTGCGCGCGGGGGCGGATCCGGAAGCACGCGACAGCCTCAACCGCAGCCCGCGCGAGATCGCCGTGATGCGCGGCTTCATCGACGTGGCCGGTGAGTTCGAACCGCGCGTGCCGGGCGTTTCGTCGATGGCGCGGTTCCTGCGCGACAACGGCTGATCGCTGGAAAACGGTAGTGCCGGCCGCTGGCCGGCTACCTCATGACATCTCCGGGAACACGGGATTGCCGGCCAGCGGCCGGC
>NZ_JAPTFO010000030.1:0-47520 GCF_030985515.1 Stenotrophomonas sp. Sm10 | reverse complement strand
GGGGGGGCGGGGGGGGGGGGGGCCCCTAAAACCCCCCCGCGCGCCCCCCCCCACCGGAAGCAGGGATGGGCGATCAGTTACGCAGCGGCTTGCCGGTCTTCAGCATGTGCGCGATGCGGGCCTGGGTCTTTTCCTGCTGGGCCAGTTCGACGAAGTGCTTGCGCTCCAGGGTCAGCAGCCACTCTTCGTCGACCAGGGTGCCGCGGTCGACCTTGCCGCCGCACAGCACGGTGGCGATGCGCTCGGCGATCTCGTAGTCGTACGGGCTGATGAAGCGGCCTTCCAGCATGTTGACCAGCATCATCTTGAAGGTGGCGATGCCCACGTCACCGGCGACCTGGATGCGGCGTGCCGGCAGCGGCGGGCGGTAGCCGGCTTCGGCCAGGGCGCGTGCTTCGGCCTTGGCGATGTGCAGCGCCTCGTAGCTGTTGAACACCACCTTGTCGGTGCTGCGCAGCAGGCCCAGTTCCTTGGCGTTGACCGCCGAGTTGGACACCTTGGCCATCGCCACGGTCTCGAAGGTCTTCTTCAGTTCGGCGAACACGTCGCCGCCCGGGCCCGCGGCCTGCGAGGCACGCACGGCCAGTTCCTTCAGGCCACCACCGGCCGGCAGCAGGCCGACGCCGGCTTCGACCAGGCCGATGTAGCTTTCCAGGAAGGCAACGGTCTTGGCGCTGTGCATCTGGAACTCGCAGCCGCCGCCCAGGGCCAGGCCACGCACGGCGGCCACCACCGGCACCAGGGAGTACTTGATGCGCTGGCTGGTGCGCTGGAAGTTGGCGACCATTTCCTCGAACTGGTCGACCTTGCCGGCCTGCAGCAGGCCGAGCGCGCCGGCCAGGT
Organism: Stenotrophomonas sp. Sm10; assembly: GCF_030985515.1. Lineage (NCBI taxonomy): Bacteria > Pseudomonadati > Pseudomonadota > Gammaproteobacteria > Lysobacterales > Lysobacteraceae > Stenotrophomonas > Stenotrophomonas sp. Sm10. The sequence goes on along the minus strand of NZ_JAPTFO010000030.1, from coordinate 46,677 downwards.
CGGCACCGGCGGAGAAGGGTTCCTTCTGCTGCCAGATCACCAGGCCCTGGAAGTCCTTCTCGGCGCGGCTGACGCATTCCTGCAGGCCGTCCAGCACCTGGTCGGAGACGGTGTTCATCTTGGTCTTGAAACTGACCACCGCGATGCCATCGCCGTCGTGCCACATGCGCAGGCCGTCGTTCTCGAACACGGTTTCGCCCGGCGCGAACTGCTCGCCCAGCAGCGGATCCGGGAAGCGCTGGCGCTGGTACACCGGCAGCGACGAACGCGGCAGCTTGGCGTTGCGCGACGGGCTGTAGCTGCCTTCGGCGGCGTGCACGCCGTCGCGGCCATCGAACACCCAGTCCGGCAGCGGGGCGTTGCTCATGCTCTTGCCGGCCACGATGTCATCGGCGATCCACTGTGCGACCTGCTTCCAGCCGGCGGCCTGCCAGGTTTCGAACGGGCCCAGCGACCAGCCGTAGCCCCAGCGGATGGCCAGGTCGACGTCGCGCGCGGTCTCGGCGATGTCGGCCAGGTGGTAGGCGCTGTAGTGGAACAGGTCGCGGAAGGTCGCCCACAGGAACTGCGCCTGCGGGTGCTGGCTCTCGCGCAGCTTGGCGAACTTCTCGGCCGGGTTCTTGATCTTCAGGATCTCGACCACTTCCGGTGCGGCGGTGCGGTCGGCCGGACGGTAGTCCTGCTTCTCCAGATCCAGTACCACGATGTCCTTGCCGACCTTGCGGAAGATGCCGGCGCCGGTCTTCTGGCCCAGCGCGCCCTTGGAAATCAGCGCGTCCAGCCACTTCGGCGACTTGAAGAATTCATGCCACGGGTCATTCGGCAGGGTGTCGCCCATGGTCTTGATGACGTGGGCCATGGTGTCCAGGCCGACCACGTCGGAGGTGCGGTAGGTGGCCGACTTCGGGCGGCCGACCAGCGGACCGGTCAGGCCGTCCACTTCATCGAAGCCCAGGCCGAACTGCTGGGTGTGGTGGATGGTGGACAGGATCGAGAACACGCCGATGCGGTTGCCGATGAAGTTCGGGGTGTCCTTGGCGTACACCACGCCCTTGCCCAGGGTGGTGACCAGGAACTCTTCCAGGCCTTCCAGCACGGCGGCGTCGGTGGTGGTGGCCGGGATCAGCTCGGCCAGGTGCATGTAGCGCGGCGGGTTGAAGAAGTGCACGCCGCAGAAGCGGTGGCGCAGCTGTTCGGGCAGCACGTCGGCCAGCTTGTTGATGCCCAGGCCCGAGGTGTTGGAGGCCAGCACCGCGTGGTCGGCCACGAACGGCGCAATCTTCTTGTACAGGTCCTGCTTCCAGTCCATGCGCTCGGCGATGGCCTCGATGATCAGGTCGCAGTCCTTCAGCTGCTCCAGGCCGGAGTCGTAATTGGCCGGGGTGATGGCTTCGGCCAGCGACTTGCTGGCCAGCGGCGCCGGGCTCAGCTTGCCCAGGTTGGCGATCGCCTTCAGCACGATGCCATCGGCCGGACCTTCCTTCGCAGGCAGGTCGAACAGCACGGTGTCGACGCCGGCGTTGGTGAGGTGGGCGGCGATCTGGGCACCCATGACGCCGGCACCCAGCACGGCGGCGCGGCGGACTAGCAGGGAATTGGACATGGTGTAGGGCCTTTGTTGGTCAGCAGTTACTGGGTGGAATCAACGGGAAGCGGGCAGGGCGCTGGCGCGTGCGGCGGCGCGGAACCCGGCTTCGGCGAAATGGATCAGTTCGTGAGCGGCATGGGCACGATGCGCCGCTTCGGTGACACCGGCGGGACGCTTGATCAGCCCGAAGTCGGCCATCGCATAGGTCAGCGAGCCAGCCAGGAAGTCGAGGCGCCAGTACAGCTCCTCCTTGCTCAGGCCGGGCACGCATTCGCCGATGGCCTTGCCGAACGCACGCAGCACGTGGCCGTAGTGGTCGGACAGGAACTTGCGCAGGTTGTCGTTCTTCTCGGCGTAGGCGCGGGCAATCACGCGCACGAAGGCGCCGCCGTTCTGGCGGTCCTGGGCCAGCGCCAGGGCCGGCTCGACGAAGGCGGCCAGCACCGGGCGCAGTTCGCCGGGGTGTTCGCTGCGGGCCCGCTCCAGCTGCGCCAGGCGCGCGCCGGTCATCTCGTCCATGCGGCGGCGGAAGACCTCATTGACCAGATTTTCCTTGGAACCGAAGTGGTAGTTGACCGCGGCGATGTTGACGTCGGCCTGGCTGGTCACCTGGCGCAGCGAGGTGCCGGCGAAGCCGTGCTGGGCGAACAGCTCCTCGGCCGCGCCGAGGATCCGGTCCTTGGTCGAGAAGTGGGCGGGTTTGGCCATCGGCGGGCAGACCTTAATCAAACGATTGTTTGATACTAGGACCAGACGGTACCGTATGGCATTTTGCAGTGCAGCAAAATCGGCCGCTCCGGTCAGATTTCACTCAGGTGGGTGAATGGGTGGACCTGAACCTGTAGAGCCGAGCCCGCGCTCGGCTGCTCTTAGGCCCAAAGGCCAGCCGAGCATGGGCTCGGCGCTACAACAGGGCCACATGGCCCTCTACCACCCGCCCACGTTATCTTTTACAATTCGCCTACGTTTATCAGGCTAAGCCCGCGTCCCGACGCGGGTTTTTTTCATGTTACCCTTCGGGCCATCAGCGGCCCGATTCCATTGGAGACATCCCATGGCGCTGGAGCGCACCCTTTCGATCATCAAGCCGGACGCCGTTGCCAAGAACGTCATCGGCGAAATCTACGCCCGCTTCGAGAAGGCCGGCCTGAAGGTCGTGGCCGCCAAGTACAAGCAGCTGTCGCGCCGTGAAGCCGAAGGCTTCTATGCCGTGCACCGCGAGCGTCCGTTCTTCAACGCGCTGGTCGAGTTCATGATCTCCGGCCCGGTGATGATCCAGGCCCTGGAAGGCGAGAACGCGGTCCTGGCCCACCGCGACCTGCTGGGCGCCACCAACCCGAAGGAAGCCGCGCCGGGCACCATCCGCGCCGACTTCGCCGAATCCATCGATGCCAACGCCGCACACGGCTCGGACTCGGTCGAGAATGCCGCGATTGAGATCGCCTACTTCTTCGCCGCCACCGAAGTCGTCTCGCGCTGAGAGTAATGCCGTGAACGAGGTCGTACAGTCCCCCGCCATCCAGCCGCTGCCGAAGTCGGCACCCACGGCTGGCAAGCAGAACCTGCTCGACCTCGATCGCGCGGGCCTGGAGAAGTTTTTCGTCGAGGTTCTCGGCGAGAAGAAGTTCCGTGCCCATCAGGTGATGAAGTGGATCCACCATCGCTACGTCACCGATTTCGATGAAATGACCGACCTCGGCAAGGTCCTGCGCGCCAAGCTGCAGGCCCATGCCGAGGTGCTGGTTCCGAACATCGTGTTCGACAAGCCCTCCGCCGACGGCACCCACAAGTGGCTGCTGGCGATGGGCGTGGATGGCAAGAACGCCATCGAGACCGTGTACATCCCGGACAAGACCCGCGGCACGTTGTGCGTGTCCTCGCAGGTCGGTTGCGGCCTGAACTGCACGTTCTGCTCCACCGCCACCCAGGGCTTCAACCGTAACCTGACCACCGCCGAGATCATCGGCCAGGTGTGGGTTGCCGCACGCCACCTGGGCAACGTGCCGCACCAGATGCGCCGCCTCACCAACGTGGTGATGATGGGCATGGGCGAGCCGCTGATGAATTTCGACAACGTCGTGCGCGCCATGAGCGTGATGCGCGACGACCTGGGCTACGGCCTGGCCAATAAGCGCGTGACCCTGTCGACCTCCGGCCTGGTGCCGCAGATCGACCGCCTGTCTGCCGAAAGCGACGTGTCGCTGGCGGTGTCGCTGCATGCGCCGAACGACGCACTGCGCGAGACGCTGGTGCCGCTCAACAAGAAGTACCCGATCGCCGAGCTGATGGCTTCGTGCGCACGCTACCTGCGCGCCAACAAGCGCCGCGAATCGGTCACCTTTGAATACACCCTGATGAAGGGCATCAACGACAAGCCCGAGCATGCCCGCGAGCTGGCCCGCCTGATGCGCCAGTTCGACAACGCGGTGCAGGCCAAGGATTCGGGCAAGGTCAACCTGATCCCGTTCAATCCGTTCCCGGGCACCCGCTACGAGCGTTCCGAGGAGGCCAACATCCGCGCCTTCCAGAAGATCCTGCTCGACAGCAACGTGCTGACGATGGTCCGCCGCACCCGTGGCGACGACATCGACGCCGCCTGTGGCCAGCTCAAGGGCCAGGTGATGGACCGCACCCGCCGCCAGGCGGAGTTCAACAAGACGCTGCAGGCGGGGAAGGGGAGCGATGCCGCGGCCTGACCGCCTCTGGCTGGCGCTTCTCGCAGGCGTGCTGGCCGTTGCGGTCGGTGGCTGCAAATCCCAACCCAAGGCCAAGCTGGGCCCCAGCGAAGCGCCGGTCTATTCGGTGCGCGATCCGGACAGCGTGCGGCGCCAGGTGCGCCTGCAGGATCTGTTGGCGCTGGCTGCCCGTGACATGCAGGTCGGCAACCTGGATGCGGCCGAACGCAAGGCGCGCGAGGCGCTGAAGCTGGCGCCCGACTCGCCGGATGCGCTGGTGCTGCTGGCCGGCATCGATGAGCGCCGTGGCCGGAGCCAGCAAGCGGGCGAGAGCTTCCGCAGGGCGGCCGAACAGGCGCCGCAGCGCGGTGACATCCTCAACAATTACGGGGCGTGGCTGTGCCAGCAGGGGCGGCCGGCCGAGTCGCTGGCGTGGTTCGATCGAGCGCTGCAGGCGCCGGGCTACGCCACACCGGCCGAATCCCAGGCCAATGCGGGCAGCTGTGCACTGGACGCTGGCCAACTTGAACGTGCCGAAGGCGACCTGCGCGCGGCGCTGTCGGTGCTGCCGGGAAACCCGGTCGCGCTCGAGGCGATGGCCCAGCTCAGCTTCCGCCAGGGCCGCTTCATGGAGGCGCGGGCCTTCGCCGAACGTAGGATTGCGGCTGCACCCGCAACGCGTTCCGTGTTACAACTTGCGTCTCAAATCGAAGCGCGGCTGGGTGATCGGGCGGCATCTGATCGCTATCTTCAGCGGATTCGACAGGAATTTCCGCAGGAAGCGGGCTCCTAACTCCAGGGTTGATGCATTGTGATTGATGACCAGACTGTGAGCGCTCTCGAGACTGCGGCCGGCTGCGGCACCCGCCTGCGCCAGGCCCGCGAGGCGGCCGGACTGACCCTCGAAGATGTCGGCTCGCGCCTGCGAATGCCGGTCCAGGTGGTCAGGTCGCTGGAAGAAGAACAATGGCAGAAGCTTGGCGCGCCGGTGTTCGTGCGCGGCCAGCTGCGCAGCTACGCGCGGCTTCTGGACGTGGACGTGGGAGAGCTGCTGGAGCAGGCCCAGGTCGGCCCGGTGGTGCCGCCTACCCTGGTCAGCCATACCCATACCCCGCGTGCGCGCCGCATTGCCGAGAATCTCGGCCGTCGCGTGCTGTACGTCGGCATCACCGCGGTGCTGGCGGTGCCGGTGTGGTTTGCCACCCGTGGCCATTTCGATGGCAGTGCCACCCCGTCGCCGAATACCGCCTCGCTGGACGCCATCCCGGCCGCCGTACCGGTAACCCCGTCCGCTGCGGGTGTCGAGCCCTCGGCGCCGGCTGAAGTGGCGAGCGCTCCGGCCAGCAAGCCGGCCGCCACTCCGTACGTGGCCTCGCTGGCCCCGGTGCCGCGTCCAGCCCCGGCACCGGCCGCTGCCGCCAATACGCTGGACATGCAGTTCAGTGGCGACAGCTGGGTCGATATCGGCGGCCCGGACGGCAGCACAGTCGAGAAGGCGCTGATCAAATCCGGCGAGAGCCGCAGCTTCACGCCGGGCCAGGTGACCCGGGTGACCCTGGGCAACGCCTCGGCGGTCCAGGTTCAGCAGAACGGCGCTATCGTCGATTTGACCCCCTACCAGCGAGCCAACGTGGCACGCTTTCAGGTATCCTCTGAAGGCTCCGTAGTCCCGGTTTCGCACTGAGGCGCGGTTTCACCACCTTCGATTAATTCCAATGGTCCCTCCCGATGGGCGGGGCGAGAGTACGCATGGCGATCGACGATCTGCTCGACGAGCACGAACAAAGTGAACGCGTCCGCAGCTGGCTGCGGAAGAATGGCGCCAGCATCCTCGGTGGCGTGGTCATCGCCATCGGTGCCATTGCCGGCTGGCAGTGGTACCAGAAGGATCAGGGCGGCAAGCTGGCCTCGGCCAATGTCGAGTACCAGAAGGCGCTCGTTGGCCTGCAGCAGAACAAGCTCGACGACGCCGCCAAGGCGGTCAAGGCGCTCGAAGCCGGCCCGTCCAGCATTTACGGCGACCTGGCGGCGCTGCAGCTGGCCAAGGCCCAGGTCGACGCGGGCAAGAACGAAGAAGCCCTGGCTACCCTGCGCGGCGTGAAGGTTGAAGGTGACCTGCAGCGCGTGGTCGACCAGCGCGTGGCACGCCTGCTGGTGGCCACCGGCAAGAGCGACGAGGCGATCAAGCTGCTGGGCAGCGCCACCGACAGCAGCAGCCTGGAAATCCATGGCGATGCGCTGATGGCGCAGGGCAAGCGCGATGAGGCCCGCGCACAGTACGAGAAGGCGCTGAAGACGCTGGACGTGGCAGCGCCGCAGCGGCGCCTGCTGGAAACCAAGGTTATGGACGCCGGCGGCACCGTCGCCGCCCCTGCGGAGTCGGTTTGATGAGTCAGAAGGTCATGATCACCCGCGTCGCCACCGTGCTCCTGATGGGCATGGCCCTGACCGGCTGCAGCACCGTGAAGGGCTGGTTCGCCGGCAAGGACGCGGCCGCGAAGAAGGCACAGGAACCGGCTGAGCTGGTCAAGTTCGAGCCGACCCTGAAGGTCAACAAGGCCTGGTCGGTCAACCTCGGCAAGGGCGAGCGCCGCATCGGCGTGCGCCAGGGCCCGGCGGTGGCCAACGGCCACGTGTTCGCTGCGGCGATCACCGGTGGCGTGCACGCCATCGACCTGCAGACCGGCAAGAAGGTCTGGACCTGGGAGCCGCAGAAGGAAAAGAAGAAGGCCAAGCTGCGCCTGTCCGGTGGCCCGGGTGTCGGTGAGAACCTGGTCGTGATCGGCACGCTCGATGGCCAGGTCATCGCGCTGGACATCAACGACGGCAGCGAAAAGTGGCGCGCCCGTGTTCCGGGTGAAGTCATCGCCGCGCCGGCCATCGCCCAGGGCGCGGTCTACGTGCGCAGCAACGACGGCCGTATCACTGCGTTCGATGCCGGCAACGGCACCCAGAAGTGGTTCAACCCGAGCGAGCTGCCGGCGCTGACCGTGCGTGGCAACGCACCGGTGGTGACCGGCCCGGGCGTGCTGTTCATCGGCAAGGACGAGGGCGCGGTTGCCGCCCTGGCCCAGCAGGATGGCCGCACCCTGTGGGAACAGAACGTGGGCAACGGTGAAGGCCGTACCGAGCTGGAGCGCATGGCCGATGTGGACGGCGCGCCGGTGCTGGATGGCAACACCCTGTTCGTGAGCAGCTTCAAGAACCAGACGATGGCCATCGAAGGCCCGACCGGTCGCCCGCTGTGGGCGCGCGACCATGGCGGTGCGGGTGGCGTGGCGGTGTCGTCGGGCAATGTGTTCGTGACCGACAACAAGGGCGGCGTGTTCGGCCTGGACAAGGCCAGCGGCGCAGCCATGTGGTCGCAGACCGCACTGGCCCGTCGCTCGCTGACCGGCCCGGCGCTGCATGGCGACTACGTCGTGGTCGGCGACTACAAGGGATACGTGCACTGGTTGCAGGCCTCCGATGGTGCGATGGCGGCACGGGCAAAGAGCGGTGGTGATGCCCTGCTGGCCCAGCCGGTCGTCGCAGACGGGGTGCTGCTGGTGCAGAACGTGGATGGCAAGCTGACCGCCTTCCGGTTGGCAAATTAATACGGAGTACTCGCGATGCTGCCTTTGGTCGCCCTGGTTGGACGGCCGAATGTCGGCAAGTCGACCATTTTCAATGCGTTGACCCGCACCCGTGACGCCCTGGTCCATGACCAGCCCGGCGTCACCCGTGATCGCAACTACGGCGTCTGCCGCCTCGACGAGGACAATCATTTCCTCGTCGTGGATACCGGCGGTATTGCCGGTGAGGACGAAGGCCTGGCCGGTGCCACCACCCGCCAGGCGCGTGCGGCGGCTGCCGAAGCGGACCTGATCCTGTTCGTCGTCGATGCCCGCGAGGGCACCTCGGCGCTGGACGACGAGATCCTGGCGTGGCTGCGCAAGCTGTCGCGCCCGACGTTGCTGCTGATCAACAAGATCGACGGTACCGACGAGGACAGCGTCCGCTCCGAGTTCGCCCGCTACGGTTTCGGCGAAATGCTGACCGTCTCGGCCGCGCATCGCCAGGGCCTGGACGACCTGCTGGACGAAGTGATCCAGCGCCTGCCGGAAGAAGGTAGCGGCGAAGAGCTGGACAACGATCCGAACCGCATCCGCATCGCCTTCGTCGGCCGCCCGAACGTGGGCAAGTCGACCCTTGTCAACCGCATCCTCGGCGAGGAGCGCATGATCGCCTCCGACGTGCCGGGCACCACCCGCGACTCGATCGCAGTGGACCTGGAGCGCGACGGTCGCGAATACCGCCTGATCGATACCGCCGGCCTGCGCCGTCGCTCGCGCGTGGACGAGGTCGTCGAGAAGTTCTCGGTGGTCAAGACCATGCAGTCGATCGAGCAGTGCCAGGTGGCCGTGCTGATGCTCGACGCCACCGAAGGCGTGACCGACCAGGACGCCACCGTGCTCGGTGCCGTGCTCGACGCCGGCCGCGCGCTGGTGATCGCCATCAACAAGTGGGATGGCCTGACCGAGTACCAGCGCGAACAGGCTGAAACCATGCTGTCGCTCAAGCTGGGCTTCGTGCCCTGGGCCGAATCGGTGCGCATTTCGGCCAAGCACGGCTCGGGCCTGCGCGAGCTGTTCCGTGCGGTGCACCGCGCGCACGAATCGGCCAACAAGACCTTCACCACCAGCGAAGTGAACAAGGCGCTGGAAGTGGCGTACGAGACCAATCCGCCGCCGACCATCCGCGGCCATGTCTCCAAGCTGCGCTACGTGCACCCGGCCGGTTCCAACCCGCCGACCTTCATTGTGCACGGCACCCGCCTGAAGGAACTGCAGGAGTCGTACAAGCGCTACCTGGAGAACTTCTTCCGCAAGCGCTTCAAGCTGATCGGCACGCCAGTGAGCTTCATCTTCCGCGAGGGTACCAACCCGTACGAGGGCAAGAAGAACGTCCTCACCGAGCGGCAGATCAAGTCCAAGCGGCGCTTGATGAAGCACGTCAAGGGCAAGTGATTCACGGGAAGGCGGCCGCAGGGCCGCCTTTTTCGTTGTTGGGAAATGGGATCTGATCCCGGGCGCGGGGCTGGCGCTACCGTAGGCTTGCGGTGGACCTGTAGAGCCGAGCCTGCGCTCGGCTGCTTTTCGCGCATTGCCGCAGGCGCGCTACGCGCGCCAGCCGAGCATGGGCTCGGCTCTACAGATTCTGGTCAACGCGGCCTGCCGCCACGTGCGTGATAATGCGGCCATGAGCATCCAAGAGCTTTCCCCCGCGCAGGCACGCGAGCGCCTGGCCCATGGCGCGGTGCTGATCGATGTGCGCGAAGCGCACGAACGGGCCGGTGGGATGGCCGAGGGCGCGCGCGGCGTGGCCAAGGGCGAGCTGCAGGCCGACCCGGCCGCACACCTGCCGCGGCACGACCAGGAGATCCTGCTGATCTGCCAGAGCGGCAAGCGCTCGGCCGATGCCGCGCAGTTCCTGCTGCAGGCCGGCTACACCCACGTCGCTTCCGTGACGGGCGGTACCGTGGCCTGGCGCGAGCAGTCGCTGCCCTTGGTGCAGCCGCTCGCCAGCGCCGCCGACCGCGATTTCTTTGATCGCTATTCGCGGCACCTGCTGCTGCCGCAGGTGGGCGAAGCCGGCCAGCGCCGGCTGCAGCAAGCGCGCGTGCTGGTACTGGGCGCGGGCGGGCTGGGCGCACCGGCTGGTTTCTACCTGGCAGCGGCTGGGGTAGGGCACCTGCGCCTCGCCGACCACGACCGCGTGGAGCGCAGCAACCTTCACCGGCAGATCGTGCACACCGAGGCCAGCGTCGGCCAGCTCAAGGTCGATTCCGCACGCGAGCGCCTGCTGGCGCTGAATCCCTCCATCGAGGTCGAGGCGGTGCCGGAGCGGGTGACCTCTGAGAACGTGGATGCGCTGCTCGAGGGCGTGGACGTGGTGCTGGATGGCTCGGACAACTTCCCGCTGCGCTACCTGCTCAACGACGCCTGCATCAAGCACGCCAAACCGCTGGTGTATGCCGCCATCGAGCGCTTTGACGGCCAGGTAAGCGTGTTTGACGCCGGCCGCCAGCGTGGCGTGGCACCGTGCTATCGCTGCCTGTTCCCGGAACCGCCGCCGCCGGAGTTCGCGCCGAACTGTTCCGAGGCCGGGGTGCTGGGCGTGCTGCCCGGGTTGGCTGGTGTGCTGCAGGCCACCGAAGTGCTGAAGCTGCTGCTGGGTATTGGCGAGCCGCTGGTGGGGCGGCTGCTGCGCTTCGACGCGTTGGGCATGCGCTTCCGCGAGACCGGCATCCGGCCGGACCCGCATTGCCCGGTGTGTGCGCCGGGCGTGCCGTTCCCGGGGTATATCGATTACGCCGCGTTCTGCCGGGATGGGTGAGGCTGGCCGGAGATTCATCCACGCATGGCGTGGATCTACCGGGGCGCGGCGGCTGTGCGTCATCCACGCATGGCGTGGATCTACTGTAGAGCCGAGCCCATGCTCGGCTGCTTCTGGCCTCGGCACGAAGAGCAGCCGAGCGTGGGCTCGGCTCTACAGCGACTTGCAACGGTTTCGGGATGATGCCGGGGCGGGCGCCCATCATCGTTCCACCTCCAAGACAATCCGGCGCAACATGCGTGCTATTGCCGACATCGGCATTGCTCTATTGTTGAACCCGATTCTGGATCTTGGGGAACACACCGCATGGCGGTAGAAGCAGCGACCAGCGAGCTGGTCAAGGTCGTGGCCCTGTTGGGCGCGGCGGTGGTGATGGTGCCTTTGTTCCGCCGGGCCGGCCTGGGCTCGGTGCTGGGGTACTTCGCCGCTGGCCTGGCGATCGGACCGTTCGGGCTGGGCTGGTTCTCCGACCCGCAGGCGATCCTGCATACCGCCGAACTCGGCGTGGTGATGTTCCTGTTCGTGATCGGCCTGGAAATGCGGCCCTCGCACCTGTGGAGCCTGCGCAAGGAGATCTTCGGGCTGGGCACGCTGCAGATCGTCACCTGTGCGCTGGTGCTGACCAGCATCGCCAAGCTGTTCGGCCTGCCGTGGCAGGTGGCCTTCATCGGCGCCACCGGCTTCGTGCTCACCTCCACCGCAGTGGTGATGCAGCTGCTGGCCGAGCGCGGTGACATCGCGCTGCCGTCGGGGCAGAAGATCGTTTCGATCCTGCTCTTCGAAGACCTGCTGATCGTGCCGTTGCTGGCCCTTGTGGCGTGGATGGCGCCGAGCGCGGGCAGTGCCGACGGCGAGGGTTCGCGCTGGCTGTCGGTGGCGATCGGCGTCGGTGCCATCGTCGGCCTGGTGCTGGTCGGCCGCTTCCTGCTCAACCCGTTGTTCCGCGTGCTGGCCGAATCGAAGGCGCGCGAGGTGATGACTGCCGCCGCGCTGCTGGTGGTGCTGGGTGCGGCGCTGCTGATGCAGCTGTCGGGCCTGTCAATGGCGATGGGCGCGTTCCTGGCCGGCGTGCTGCTGAGCGAGTCGACCTTCCGCCATCAGATCGAGGCGGACATCGAGCCGTTCCGCGGCATCCTGCTCGGCCTGTTCTTCCTCAGCGTGGGCATGGCGCTGGACCTGGGCGTGGTGGCTGGCAACTGGCAGCTGATCCTCGGCCTGGTGCTGGCGCTGATGGCAGCCAAGGCGCTGTGCATCTACGTGGTCGCACGCATCATGGGCAGCGACCACGCGCAGGCGCTGGACCGTGGCGTGCTGATGGCACAGGGCGGCGAATTCGCCTTCGTGCTGTTCTCCGCCGCGGCATCGGCCGGCGTGATCAACCTGGAGATCAATGCCAACTTCACTGCCGTGGTGGTGCTGTCGATGGCGCTGACCCCGCTGGTGGTGCTGCTCTACAAGCGCATCGCGCCGAAGCCGACGGTAAACATGGACGGCGTGGACGAGGCCGAGGGCCTGTCCGGCAGCGTGCTGCTGATCGGCTTCGGCCGCTTCGGCCAGGTTGCCAGCCAGTCGCTGCTGGCGCGCGATGTGGACGTGACCATCATCGACAACGATGTGGAGATGATCCAGAGCGCGGCGCGGTTCGGTTTCAAGATCTATTACGGCGACGGTACGCGACTGGACGTGCTGCATGCCTCGGGCGCGGCCACCGCGCGTGCGATTGCGGTGTGCGTGGACAAGGCCGAGGCGGCTGATCGCATTGTTGAGCTGGTGTCGCACGAGTTCCCGCAGGCCAAGCTGATGGTGCGCTCGTTCGACCGCGAGCATTCGCTGCGGTTGATCCATGCCGGTGTTGATTTCCAGATCCGCGAGACGTTTGAATCGGCGGTGCTGTTCGGCCAGGCCGCGCTGGTGGAACTGGGTGCGGATGAAGACGATGCGGTGGAGATTGCCGAGCAGATCCGTCGCCGCGATGCCGAGCGCTTCGAGCTGGAGATTGCCGGTGGTGGCTTGAATGCCGGCGCCAAGATGGTTTTCGGCAACTCCGGCCAGGGCGTGCCGACGCCGACGCCGTTCACCGCGCCGAAGCGCGAGAGCAAGACGCTGAACCCGCAGGATGTGCCGGAGGAGGAAGAGTAGAGCCGAGCCCATGCTCGGCTTGCTCTTCGGTCAGGTTGCGATAAAGCCGCGCTGCGCGCGTGAGCCGAGCGTAGGCTCGGCTCTACAAGGGCGGGCCGGTCGGCTGTAGAGCCGAGCCCATGCTCGGCTTGCGCTTCGGTCAGGTTGCGATAAAGCCGCGCTACGCGCGTAAGCCGAGCGCAGGCTCGGCTCTACAAGGGCGGGTGGGTCGGTGCCGTGGCGGTGGGCGAGGGGGCCTGAATCGGGGACAATAGCGTCCCCGCCGCCCCACGCCTGCCTCCGATGACCGATTCCGCCCCCCAGCATCCTGCCCGAATCCTTGATGGCCGCCGTATCGCCGAGGACCTGCTCGACAGCCTGAAGGTGCGCGTCGACGCCCGCGTGGCCGCCGGTGGCAGCCGTCCGGGCCTGGCCGTGGTGCTGGTCGGTGGCGACCCGGCCTCGACCGTGTATGTGCGCAACAAGCGCCGTGCCGCCGAGAAGGTCGGCATCGAGGCACATGACTACGATCTGCCGGCCGGCACCACCGAAGCCGAGCTGCTCGACCTGATCGACCAGCTCAACGCCGATCCGAAGATCAACGGCATCCTGATCCAGCTGCCGCTGCCGGGCATCCCCGACGCGCGCCGGCTGATCCAGCGCATCGACCCGCGCAAGGACGTGGACGGCTTCCACCCGGAAAACGTCGGCCACCTGGCCCTGCGCGAGTTCGGCCTGCGCCCGTGCACCCCGCGCGGCATCACCACGCTGCTGGGCCACACCGACCAGCCGGTGCGCGGCCGCAACGCGACCATCGTGGGCGTGAGCAACCACGTCGGCCGCCCGATGGGCCTGGAGCTGCTGATCGCCGGCTGCACCGTCACAAGCTGCCACAAGTTCACCCCCAAGGACGTGCTGGAACAGGCCGTGCGCAACGCCGACATCCTGGTGGTGGCGGTCGGTCGCCCGGGCATCGTGCCGGGCGAATGGGTGAAGCCCGGCGCGGTGGTGATCGATGTGGGTATCAACCGGCTGGATGACGGCCGGCTGGTGGGCGATGTTGGGTTTGAGGCCGCTGCGCAGCGGGCCAGCTGGATCACCCCGGTGCCGGGCGGCGTGGGACCGATGACCGTGGCCACGTTGATGCAGAACACCCTGGAAGCGGCGGAAGCGCTGAGCTGACCCCAATTGGGGCTATCTGCTGTTGGTGGGTGCCGACCGTTGGTCGGCACAATGCTGGGGCACAGGTGTCTGAAGGGTAGTGCGGACCAACGGTCCGCACCTACCAAAGATGCCCCAGGGCTGGCCCAGGTGATCCTCTCAAGGTCAAGGTGGGTGCCGACCGTTGGTCGGCACAATGCCGGTGCACAGGTGTATGAAGGTAGTGCGGATCAACGGTCCGCACCCACCAAGGGCAGGTTCCAGGCCCTGAGAGCCGGTTCCAAACCCTCCTGAACCAATCGCCGCCCGCGCGACACTGCGTCGCATCTACCCCCTGCCACGCGGCGCGAAAACAGGGTAAAATGTCGCGCTTCCCCACATCTCGGGTATGCCGATGCTGCGCATCCAGGCTGAAGCACTCACTTACGACGACGTCTCGCTCGTCCCCGCCCACTCGACCATCCTGCCCAAGGACGTCAACCTCGAAACGCGGTTGACCCGAGACCTGAAGCTGAAGCTTCCGATCCTGTCCGCCGCGATGGATACCGTCACCGAAGCCCGCCTGGCCATCGCCATGGCCCAGCTCGGCGGCATGGGCATCATCCACAAGAATCTCAGCCTGGAACAGCAGGCCGCGGAAGTGGCCAAGGTCAAGAAGTTCGAGGCCGGTGTCATCCGCGACCCGATCACCGTCGGCCCGGAAACCACCATCCGCGACGTGCTGGCCCTGACCCAGGCGCACAACATCTCCGGCGTGCCGGTGGTGGGCAGCGACGGCCTGCTGGCCGGCATCGTGACCCACCGCGACATGCGCTTCGAGACCGAGCTGGACGATCCGGTCCGCCACATCATGACCAAGAAGGATCGCCTGATCACGGTCAAGGAAGGCGCCGCGTCTGATGAAGTGCTGCAGCTGCTGCACCGCAACCGCATCGAAAAGGTGCTGGTGGTCAACGATTCGTTCGAACTGCGTGGCCTGATCACCGTCAAGGATATCCAGAAGAACACCGACTTCCCGAACGCTGCCAAGGACCTGTCGACCCGCCTGCTGGTCGGCGCTGCCGTCGGCGTGGGTGGCGATACCGATCGCCGCGTGGAAGCGCTGGTCGCCGCCGGCGTGGACGTGATCGTGGTCGATACCGCGCACGGCCACTCGCAGGGCGTGCTGGACCGCGTCAGCTGGGTCAAGAAGAACTTCCCGAACGTGCAGGTCATCGGTGGCAACATCTGCACCGGCGAAGCCGCACTGGCGCTGCTGGACAGCGGCGCGGACGCGGTCAAGGTCGGCATCGGCCCGGGCTCGATCTGCACCACCCGCGTCGTTGCCGGCGTCGGCGTGCCGCAGGTCACCGCCATCGACCTGGTGGCCGAAGCGCTGCAGGACCGCATCCCGCTGATTGCCGATGGCGGCATCCGCTACTCGGGCGACATCGGCAAGGCGCTGGCCGCCGGTGCCTCGACCATCATGGTCGGCGGCCTGCTGGCCGGTACCGAGGAATCGCCGGGCGAGACCGAGCTGTACCAGGGCCGTTCGTACAAGAGCTACCGCGGCATGGGTTCGCTGGCTGCCATGGAGAAGGGGTCGAAGGACCGCTACTTCCAAGACGCCGCCACCGCCGACAAGCTGGTGCCGGAAGGCATCGAAGGCCGCGTGCCGTACCGCGGCCCGGTGGGCGGCATCATCCACCAGCTGATGGGCGGCCTGCGCGCCACCATGGGCTACGTGGGCTGCGCCACCATCGAAGACATGCGCAGCAAGCCCAAGTTCGTGAAGATCAGCGGCGCCGGCCAGCGTGAGAGCCACGTCCACGACGTGACCATCACCAAAGAGCCGCCGAACTACCGCGCCTGACGCGGGCCGAGCAAAGAGGAACGAGGAAGCACTTCCCGTTCCTCTTTCTCCATCTGCGGCCGTAAATCTGATTTCGTTTTCCCTACTGCATTGCCGGGGCGCCATGACCAATATCCATAACGACAAGATCCTCATCCTCGATTTCGGCGCGCAGTACACGCAGCTGATCGCCCGCCGCATCCGCGAGCTGGGCGTCTACTGCGAAATCTGGGCGTGGGACCACAACCCGGCCGAGATCGCCGCGTTTGGCGCCAAGGGCATCATCCTGTCCGGTGGCCCGGAATCGACCACGCTGCCGGGCGCCCCGGCCGCGCCGCAGGAAGTGTTCGACAGCGGCCTGCCGATCTTCGGCATCTGCTACGGCATGCAGACCCTGGCCGCGCAGCTGGGCGGTGCCACCGAAGCCGCTGACCAGCGCGAATTCGGCCACGCCGAAGTGAACGTGATCAACCCCGATGCGCTGTTCAAGGGCCTGAGCGACCACGGCGGCGAGCCGAAGCTGAATGTCTGGATGAGCCACGGCGACCACGTCTCCGTTGCGCCGCCGGGCTTCACCATCACCGCCACCACCGACCGCATTCCGGTGGCCGCCATGGCCAACGAAGAAAAGCGCTGGTACGGCGTGCAGTTCCACCCGGAAGTGACCCACACCCTGCAGGGCCAGGCGCTGCTGCGCCGCTTCGTGGTGGACGTGTGTGGCTGCCAGACCCTGTGGACCGCCGCGAACATCATCGACGACCAGATCGCCCGCGTGCGCGAACAGGTGGGCGATGACGAAGTGATCCTGGGCCTGTCCGGCGGCGTCGATTCGTCCGTGGTGGCTGCGCTGCTGCACAAGGCCATCGGCGAAAAGCTGACCTGCGTGTTCGTGGATACCGGCCTGCTGCGCTGGCAGGAAGGCGACCAGGTGATGGCGATGTTCGCCGAGCACATGGGCGTGAAGGTGGTGCGCGTGAACGCCGCCGACCGTTACTTCGCCGCGCTGGAAGGCGTGAGCGACCCGGAAGCCAAGCGCAAGATCATCGGCAACCTGTTCGTTGAGATCTTCGACGAAGAATCGAACAAGCTGAAGAACGCCAAGTGGCTGGCGCAGGGCACCATCTACCCGGACGTGATCGAATCCGCCGGCAGCAAGACCGGCAAGGCGCATGTGATCAAGAGCCACCACAACGTGGGCGGCCTGCCGGAGCACATGAAGCTGGGCCTGGTGGAGCCGCTGCGCGAGCTGTTCAAGGATGAAGTGCGCCGCCTGGGCGTCGAGCTGGGCCTGCCGCGCACCATGGTCTACCGCCATCCGTTCCCGGGCCCGGGCCTGGGCGTGCGCATCCTGGGCGAAGTGAAGCGCGAGTACGCCGAGCTGCTGGCCAAGGCCGATGCCATCTTCATTGATGAGCTGCGCAAGGCGGACCTGTACGACAAGACCAGCCAGGCGTTTGCCGTGTTCCTGCCGGTGAAGTCGGTGGGCGTGGTGGGTGATGCGCGCGCTTATGAGTGGGTGATTGCGCTGAGGGCGGTGGAGACCATTGACTTCATGACCGCGCATTGGGCGCATCTGCCGTATGAGTTCCTGGGTACGGTGAGCAACCGGATCATCAATGAGTTGCGGGGGGTGTCGCGGGTTGTTTATGACATCTCGGGGAAGCCGCCGGCGACTATTGAGTGGGAATGAGTTGAAAGAACGAGGGCGCCGAGAGGCGCCCTTTTTGTTTGTGTTGTCCGCTAGTGCTAGGCCCGGTTCTACGCCGGCTTGTTGGCCGGACCCAGTCGCCCTAATATCGAGCTGTATCAGGGGGAAGTGCACCATACGGTGATTTGTGGATACTTCGTATAACCGGACCCACGGACCCGACTATTAGGTAATTGGGGCGCACACTAATGGTCACTCGGTCCATGGATGAAGTCCATAGCGAGTACATATCCTCGATGGGACAAGAGCTTGGGGCGAGCTTCTATGAGCTGCACCGAAAGCTCGTGGAACCTCACGTTCTTTGGCAACAGTACCGCCAGCTTTTCGGCGATGACCCTGACACGGTCCACCGGCTTAACCGGACCTCTGGCCTGTTCTTCAACATCGTTCAAGACGAGCCGAAAATTTGGGAAGGGTGATAGAGCATTGCCGAGCCTCTGAACGGTGATACATGCTTGACGTCATACGCCGGAGTTTGATTGGCTGGCCCGATTCTTTCGTGGGTACAGCAAGAGCTGCAGGAGTTTACAGGTGTCATTTCGATGGGCGCGCTCGCGTCTCCCATCCTAGATAGTTAGAGAATGCCTTGATTAAGATTGAGCGCCCTGTCGCGAACCTGCAGCTGCGCTGGGCAGGCCGCCGAGCGTCGGAATCTTGACGCGCGCCGCAGTTGAACATGCAGTTTGGAGGGGGATGGCACTCGCGTTTGCGCTAAGACGGCAACGTTATGATACTGGCTACGACGCGGCGGGGCCGCGGGACTGAAAGTTAAGGTCTATCAGAGTGCCGAGGATGCAGTGACGCAAGCCGTTTTCATTGAAAAGATCAAAGATGGTGACTATCGGCTGATGTGGCTCGGACGCCTCATCCGTGATGCGCAGGCAGCATCACCACTTCGAGTTGAGGCGATCTTCCTAAAGCACCCGATTGATCACCGGGCGTACAGACCGTGGGTGGTGGATGAGCGACCGATCGAAGAGTTGCCATTGCTCGCCTCCCAGGCTTCCTGGCGAAATGGGCGCTTCCAAGGCTACAGCGACAAGAATTTTCCGATTCAGCACCTGACGGTCATACCCGACTCAGCGCGATACGCTGAGATGACGAAGAATCCGCCATTTACCGAGGCCGAGTATCCATTCTACAAGCGTCAAATTCTTTCCTCTTGCTGGGTCTTCGATACAGTCGAGGGTGTTGAGTTGGTGGTGCCAGGCTGGCAAATCTTGCAGGCCTGGTACCTCTTTGATCGGGAGATCATGGCTAGCGTCCTTGCTGGCATGCTTGATGTCACCAAAGACTATGGTACGGAGGTCCCATGGCTGCCAGGAACCGCATGTGTGGAAAGGGCAGTCACCTACCACTTGCCTGAGCACATCTCAGTGCCAGTTGCCAAGCAGTTCTCCAGGCTGCTGTTTGATCAACAGGCACGCCGCTATGCAATAAACATCTGGGCAAAGCTAATGGAGCCCAGGTCAACATTCCTGCCCATGGCGCGCCCCCCTCATTCGGTACCGGCAAAGTGGTCATTCCGGATGAGGCCGTTGAAGACGGTTAACGGCAAGCCCCGCTGGCTACTTCTTCATCTGATGGGGGCACACCTGCCGCTTCCGTACGATACCTTTGAGGTGGTTCGTCAGCGAACGGCCGAGCCAGCGACAGAGAACCTGCCGCCGACCATAGCCCAGAATGGGCCTGCATTGCCTGATCCAGACAAGCCTCTCCCTCTTGTGAGCGGGCAGTCTGGTGCGCGCAGGCGTCGTGGGCCTCGAATGAATGGCATGACCTTCGTTGACTACAGCGCGGAAGACGTCAATGAGACGACACGCATAGATGAACGCCCTACATCCAAAGTGATCGGGCAATCTCTGGTTCTGCCTGATCCAACCTTAGTTGTAGAGACTGCGTCTTTGGTGTCGGAGGGCAAGCCGGACAAGACGATATTTGCCGTCGGCATTGAGTCGGCGGCAGCGCCAGCCAAACCTCCAGAGGACCCCGCTGCGCTTTTCGAACGAAGTCGCGCCGCTTACCAAGCAATAATCCAGTACGTTCACGACAACCCTCACCCGGCAGGTTGGCGTTGGACAGCAGAGATGGTGTTTAACAACTCTGTCGACCAATTCGTGACCGCTGGCCCTGTACCTCGCTACTTCCTCATACTTGAGCTTCAGGTAGCCGACCAGTACACGTATCTGGTTGAAGTTCTTCGCAGGGCAGACGATGCCGAGTTTCCTCTCTGCCAGGTTCGGAACACATCACGCTCACGTATGTCCAGCACTGACATGTCGCGTTGGCTTAATCAATTTCCGTACGACGGGCAGGCCCCTTGGGGTGGAAGCTCTCAAGTTCCTCAATGGTTGCTTGGCCCATTGACCGTGCGACATCAGCCCACAAAGCTCCCGGCCAACATTGAAGATCTGCGAGGTGAGGAGCGCATGTTGAGGGCGGAGGCCCACTTGGTCGAAGGCCTGTGGACACGCTTGCTGAAGCATATGATGGACTTCGAGACTAAGATTGCCACTGGTGCCACCAGGGCTCAGCGAAAGTTATCGAGAAGGAAACTGCGCGATCAATGAAAGGTGCCAGTTGGAGAGCTGTTTCTCCTTAATTCCGATGCTACGTCAGAGTGAACACCACTCAGTCCCTCAGCCACCCGCGCAGCAAGGAGCATGCACGATGCACAAATCAACCGCGCTTTCCACCGACCTTCGTGCTGCATCGGAGGCACTGCAAGTCGCGATGAGCGAGTGTTTATCGAATTGAAGCACCACTTCAGAAGGAACACCCAGATGTCGATCGCTCAAGTCGAGCGCTACATGCTTGCCAGTGGCATCCGCGACGCGATTCTAGTGTTGATCCCTGCCGAACCAGGCCCTTTCACGGTGGAGGAGTAGTCCGTGCCCAGCATTCAAGGCCGCCCTCTTGTAATTGAGCCGCGGAAGCACTAACCGTCCATCTTGGCAACCTCATGGCGGGGCGCACGAACTCGTTTCTTGGCCGCAGGGCGTCAAGCGCCCAAAAAGCACACCGACTTGTTGGGGAAGAGCGGGGGATCCAAGGTGGCACGTGGGAGATTGAGATCGCCGACAGGCAAGGCGGTCATGAGCTAAACTGGATATGAATGCTGCAGATTAGGGGCCTGTCTATGATCCGACCACCGCCTTTGGTGATGAACAAGCCGTTCCCAAAGGGACGGATCCGGGACGTATTAGGGCAGGCAGCCGAGGCCGCCGTCACCGCCGCTATACGCGACACGCCACTGCTGCGCCAGATTCTCGGGCAACTGCGGGTGGAGGGTTTCATGCGAATTGCTGAGCAGACGGCATGAGCAGGAAGAAGCTTAGCAATCCGTTTTCGACTGGCGGTGGAGGCGTCCTGTTTGAGGCTCATGTGCAAGCCGCCTTCGTCACCTTGATGATAACTGGTGGCTACGCGCCATGCTTTCCATCTAAGCCGATTGTAGAAATAAAACTTCAAGGCAAAGTTGATGGGTACGCAACCGACGACTTGATCATCACCACGGAGGACGTATCCAGCAAAGTGACTCGGAAAATGCTTGGGCAGGTTAAGCACTTCATAGCGTTTACCAAGGGCGATAAATTGCTGGGGGAGGTTTTGCAGGCGGCGTGGGATGACTACAGCAACCCCGCCGTGTTCAACCAAGGAAAAGATGCGATTGCATTGATTACAGGGCCGCTCAGTGGCGTAGACCAGAGCAACGTGCCTTGGATACTCGAACATGCCCGGGCAACCGCCAGTGCCGAAGAGTTCTATCGGCACGTCAATCAGGCGAACTTTAGCCCTGCCAAGTGCGGAGAGAAGCTGGACGCCATCAGGCATCACCTTGATGCCGCGAACAGTGGTGAGCCTGTGTCTGATGCGGATACTTTTCAGTTCTTGCGGCATTTCCACCTGCTCGGGTACGACTTGGACATTGAGAGCAGCGTGACGAAGTCTCTGCTTCATTCACATATCGCTCAATACCAGAAGGAACTCTCTGCTGTGGCATGGCTGCGTGTAGTTGAGTTTGTTCAGAGGATGAACAAGCACGCGGCGACCATAACGAAGAGCAGCATTCCTGAAGACTTGCTGGAGATGTTTAAAGAGAGGGCCCCGATTGAATTTCCAAAGGAGCTGTCGGCGAAGACCCGTCAATCAATCACCGACTGGACCATCCATCCTGATGCGAGCTATATAGCGATGACTTTGCTGATAGGGGCATGGAATGAAAAATAGCGACACCCAGGAAATTTCCAACCTTCTTGGGGTCAGCTATGAATCATGGCTCCCAAAGGCAAAGGAAGTACTTCAAAGACCGGATAGCCCTCTTTCGGTCAAGGATGGCGTGTGGAAAGTCTCACGTCGAGCCGAGCTGTTGCAGCTTTTGGGGCCACGGATTCTTGATCAGAACCTTGATGCGTTCCGAGTCGCGGCTGTCAAGGTGCTGAAGGAACGAGATCCCGCATTTGAGCTTGCGATAGGTGAACGCTACGCAGCGAGCATTTATGGAAAGGTACAGTCCTATTCGCCGGTCTTCCGTAAAGGATTAGCCGAAGGGCTGGCCTTAATTGGCAATAATCCCGAAGCGTTCCCCAATGCTTCCCGAGGAAAGGCGGAGGCAGTTGCTATTCTGGCTGTCAGGGAAATCTTCGCCGATGCAGACTGGGTTATTTGGGGGAGCCTGAATAACCTGCTGCCGTCTCTAGCTGAAGCAGCCCCTAAAGACTTCCTTGACGCGGTCGACGCGGCGCTTCAACTCAACCCATGTCCCTTTGATGAGCTGTTTGCTCAGGAAGGGAATGGCATGACGGGGGGGAATTACTTAACTGGCCTGCTTTGGGCGCTGGAGGGGCTGGCTTGGGACCCAGAATTACTTGTCAGGGTTTCAGTGCTGCTTGCCGAACTGGCAAGCCATGATCCCGGAGGCAACTGGGCAAATCGCCCGTCGAATTCGCTTGTGACTATATTGCTACCTTGGTTGCCTCAGACGCTGGGCTCCATCGAGAAGCGCAAGGTTGCAGTTCAAGCCGTGCTTGCTGAGCAACCTAAAGTCGGCTGGAATCTGTTGCTTCAACTCTTGCCAGGCCACCACCAAATGTCTTCCGGATCGCACAGGCCTGAGTGGCGAAAGTCTATTCCCGAAAACTGGGAGAAGGGTGTTTCGCGTAAGGAGTATTCGGAACAAGTATCCGCGTATTCTGAAATTGCGGTCCGAACGGCTGGTGTGGATCCGGAAAGACTGAGCCAATTGGTCTCTCGGCTCGATGATCTCGTGCGCCCGTCTTTCGACGAACTGCTCAGCAGGCTCAAGTCAAATGACGTCGTTGGATTGCCAGAGGGTCAGCGCAGGGAGATATGGGACGCTCTCGTCAGCTTCACCAGCAAGCACCGGAAATTTGCAGATGCTGAATGGGCTATGCCTGGTGACGCGGTTGAGCAAATTGAGGAGGCGGCCAAGACGCTCGCGCCAAAGGACCCCTTCGACCTGTACCAGTATCTATTTAGTGAGAGAGACTTTGATCTCTACGAAGAAACGGGAAATTGGCAGGAGCAGTTCAGAAGGCTTGAGGCGAAGAGAGAGAGTGCTATTCAAGAGATTTTGACTGTTCGTGGCGTCTGCGAAGTTCTCCGGTTTGCCGAAGCAGTTCGATCCCCGAGGCATGTGGGGCGTGCGTTGGGTGGCATCGCCAGTAATGCAACTGATCAGCATCTCCTGCCCGACTTTCTGGATCGCTCGACTGGGAAGTTGAGGGATTTGGTCGATGCATATATTTTTCGGCGTTACAGCGTCATGGGCTGGGAGTGGTGCGACGGCGTCGTCGAATCCAATTGGACTTTGAATCAGAAGGCCGCGTTCTTATGCCAACTGCCGTTCTCCAAGGACACCTGGGATCGCGTAATTAGCTGGCTTGGATCTGAAGAGGGCTTGTACTGGTCGGCGGTGTTGGCAAACCCATACCAGTCGGATGAGGATCTCTCGTTCGCTGTTGCCAAACTAATCGAATTTGAGCGACCTCATCCCGCAATCGAGTGCCTCTATAAAGCACTTCATGAAAATCAGCTAATCATCGTCGAGCAAGTTGTCCAGGCATTGCTTCTGGCCATTTCTTCCGCTCGCCAGTCCAGTTCGATGGACACCCACTATATCGGGGAGTTGATCAAATTCTTGCAGTCAGAACAATCGGTCTCTGAAGACGATCTCTTTCGCGTCGAGTGGGCCTATCTTCCACTACTGGGTTCTCTTGGCCACGGAAAGCCCAAGCTCCTCGAGCACAAGTTGGCGACGGAGCCAGAGTTCTTCTGTGAAATAGTTAGGCTGATTTATCGATCTCAGAGGGAGGATGCACCCGCTGTCGAACACGGCGAGGATGCAAAAGCCATTGCTACAAATGCTTGGCGACTTTTGCATGACTGGAAAACTCCCCCCGGAACTCAAATCGATGGTTCATTCTCAGGGTCCTGCTTCTCCCAGTGGCTGGCGAAAACCAGGGAAATTTGCAAAGAGTCGGGACATTTGGATGCGGCTTTGATTCAAGTGGGCGAGGTGTTGATACGCGTTCCCCCTGACGCTAGTGGGCTGTGGATAGATGCTTCTGTCGCCTCGGAACTTAATGTCAGGGATAACGATGGATTGAGAAGGGGGTTTAGAACTGCGGTCTACAACTCGCGCGGGGTTCATTGGGTTGATCCTACTGGGGCGCCCGAGAGGGAGCTTGCTGAGGAGTATCGCTGTAAGGCTGAGGAGGTTGAAAATGCCGGCTTTCAGCGGTTCGCAGTAACGCTCAGGGAAGTTGCTGAAGATTATGATCGGGAGGCCGAGCGGGTCATTGCAGATCATGGGATTAGTTCAGTCGAAGAGGGTTGAACATGTTTCTATATCGACATTCCGATTAGCTATTTTTAGTTGCGCCAAGCGTACGGGGTTTCTGCTTTCTCCACCTAGGCGGTGTTGAGCTCGCGCTGTCCAAGTAGTTCGCTGTAACGCTCGCCGTGCTGCCGGTCCAGCTCCACCGCGCTGCAGACCGGGCGGAAGTTGTTGGCGCGCGTCCAGAAAAAATCCATTTGAGACCCTGATGCGCAGGGAGGATTGACCAACCTGAGACCACACTGCTTGGGCAGACTGGTGCTCGAGGTTCTCAGGTGGACCAACCGGTCTTGGCCGGAATCGGATGTTGTTCGATGTGACGCTTGACCAAGTCTGCCGTGAGTTTGCTTGGGGAGGTGGATCAATCCGGCCTTACCTCCCGACAAGCCCACTCAACCAACCCCCTACAAGCCAGAAACAACCCATCCACAACTCCCTCATCCAGATGCCGCTCCGGGTCCGCTGCCACCCGGCAGCGGTCTGCCGCGTGCAATAGCTCCAGCACCGTAAGCGCGCCCACCATCGCGCGCTCGCTCCTGGCAAGACTCACGCGGCGGCCGGGCGAGACATCGGTTTCTGGCCAAGGATGCCCACCCGCCCCCTCGCAGCCGCGCATGCGCTTGAGGATGCCAAGCAGGTAGTTCAGATCGGGCAGGGGAGTGTCGTCGTTGATGGGTTCAACAACGCTGTACGAAGAGAAGGTGTCGGATTCGTTCATGGCGTCGGCTTCCGTGGCTGTGCTTAACAGCGCCACCGCGTAGCGGGGTGGCGGACGATGCGTGGCTGCAAACCGGGATGAAGCAACGAATGACCGGTGGGTCCGAAGACCCCCACGCACCGCCCGCCAGATAGGCCGACGGATTGCCCGCCGGCACCGGTTAAGGACGGTGCCGACGGGCAAGCGTAAACAACAGTCGTTGCTCATCGCGGGTTTGCAGACCCGGAGCCACCCGTTGTCGGTGGCACGTCATGGTGTTTACGCGGCCGCTCCGAATGCCAATAGAAATTCGCGAAGGAATCGCGGAATCCGAGAGCGAAGAACTATTGTTGCATGCGGCATCCGTGCATCGCGCGACGCCACCAGACGCATTCGAGCAACTGCTGTGTCGATTGCGATTCAAAGTGGCGCAATCGCCTACGCCACAAGCGAATAGCGCGATAGCCTGCTTTGCAATAGTTCTTAGCCCGCCTCGCCAAGCAACGGCGCGCGATCAGCCGCACAGCCCGAAAAGCGGTTCAAACCCGACACCGCCAACGAGCCTCCCAACTTCAACCAACGCGATCCTCAGCCGCATTCCCCACCAACAACTCAATCATCGCCCGCGCTGCCGCCGACTGCCGCCGATGCGGTGCATAGATCACCGAGAACGGCCTTGACCGCCCTCGCAGCTGCGGCAGCACTTCCACCAGCTGCCCGCGCTGCAGTCGCTCGCGCACGATGAACTCATAGCTCTGGCAGATGCCGATGCCCTGTGCGGCCAGCGACACCACGCCCAGCACATCGTCGGAGGTCTCGATGGACGAACGCGGCAGCCAGTCCACGTTGCACCCCTCGTCGCGGAACACCCAAGGCGCCAGCCGCCCAGTTCGCGGCATCACGAAGGGCAGGCACAGGTGCTGCTGCAGGTCGTCCAGCGTCTGCGGCGTGCCGCGGCGTTGCAGGTAGTCCGGCGCCGCCACCAGCAGCAGCGGGGCGTCCTCCAGCTTTCGCCCCACCAGCCCGCTGTCCGGCAGCTGGCCCAGGCGGATGGCCAGGTCGAAGCCTTCGGCCACCAGGTCCACGTTGCGGTTGGTGATGTTCAGTTCTACCTGCACCTGCGGGTACTGCCGCGCAAAGCGCGCCAGCACGGGCGGCAGTCGGTAGTGGCCATAGGTGGTGGGCACGCTCAGGCGCACGCGGCCGGCCAGCGCACCGTCTTGGGCCAGTACGTCGCGCTCGGCGTCGTCCAGCAGGCCAAAGGCGGTGCGCACCTGTTCCAGATAGAGCCGCCCGGCGTCGGTCAGGCCCACGCGGCGGGTAGTCCGCTGCAGCAGCTGCCGGCCCAGCCGTGATTCCAGCCGGGTGACCGCGCGGCTCAGCACCGAGGGCGTGGTGGACAGCGCCACCGCGCCGGCCGTGAACGAGCCGTGCTCGACCACCGCCAGGAACACCTCCACATCGCCCAGGTAGTCGAACTTGCGGCTCATTTAGCTCTCCGGGGAACAGATGTTTTGCGATGGGGCCAATTTATCGCCGCAGGGGCGATGAATAAAGTGACGGCCATTCCCCGATAGGAGCTCCCCCATGAACTTGATGACCCGGCTGGCCGCAGCGCTGGCCCTGACCTTGGCCGCCAGCGGCGCGCAGGCCGCCAACGTGCTGGTGGTGCTGTCCGACGAAAACCACCTGGATCTGAAGGACGGCAAGGTGCTGTCCACCGGCTTCTATCTCAACGAGCTGATGCAGCCGGTCAAGCTGCTGCTGGACGCGGGCCACGAGGTGACCTTTGCCACGCCGCAGGGGCGGGCACCGACGGTGGATGCGTCCTCGGTAACGCCGACGTACTTCGGCAACGATGCCGCGCAGCTGACGCTGCACAAGGCGCTGCTGGAAAAGCTGGCGCTGACTTCGCCGACGGCCTCGCCGGTGGTCAGCCTGGCGCGCATCGAGCAGCAGGGCTACGCGCGTTTCGATGCGGTCTACATCCCCGGTGGCCACGCGCCGATGCAGGACCTGCTGAAGAGCCCGGCGCTGGGCCGGCTGCTGGCCGACTTCCACCAGCGCAACAAGACCACCGCGCTGGTCTGCCACGGGCCGATCGCGCTGCTGTCCACGCTGCCGGATGCCAATGGTTTCGTGGCGACGCTAGAGGCGGGTGCGATGCCGGCCGCGCCGAAGTGGATCTACAGCGGCTACCAGATGACGGTGATCAGCAACGAGGAAGAAGAGCAGGCCAAGCCGATGCTGGGTGGTGGCGAGATGAAGTTCTACCCGCAGACGGCGTTGCAGCGAGCGGGTGCGACGTTCAGTAGCAACACCACGCCGTGGACGGGGCATGTGGTGGTGGACCGCGAGCTGATTACCGGGCAGAACCCGGCTTCGGCGCTGGAGGTGGGGCAGCGGTTGGTGGAGCGTCTGAAGTAAGCCGGGTTCTCCATCGCATGCGGTGCCGTGGCACCATGACGGGCTGGCCTCGTCCTTTCGGGCGGGGCCGTTTTCCCAGGGAAGCCCTCGAACACGACATGCGAACGTCCTTCTTCATTCTCTCCGCCCTGTGCCTTGGCCTGCTGGGTGGTTGCGCCAGCGGGCCGGAGGAACACGTCTGGAACCGTGAGGTCACCAGCGCCTTTGTGGCCGAAGACGGACAGCTGTACCTGCTGCCGCGCTATGACGCGCCGATGCGCTTCAATGCCGCGCCGTTCCGCGAATATCGGGCGCTGATGGACAGCCCGCTGCGCGAGGCGGTGGCCTGCGCGCAGATGTACTTCCATGAAGACTGGCGCGACCCGGCCAACAAGGCCAAGGTGCACGGCAGCTATGCGCTGCTGCTGCGGCCGGAGCAGGTGACGGCGGAACAGGCCGCGCAGTTCAAGCTGGAGCGGATTGAGGTCCCCCCGCGCGAGGCCAAGGCCGTGGAGGAGCGGGCGCGCTACTACCTGCCGATGGACCGGACCCGCTACGCGCTGGCGTTTGATCGCGCCTGCAATCTTTCACGGAAGGGCGGCAGCTATTACAGCGCGCTGTTCGAGGGCGACGGCGAGCAGGTGCAGTTGCCGGAGGCTGCGGCACTGGCGGAGAAGGGGAAGCTGGCACAGCCGATCAATGCGCGGGCGCAGCGGATCCTGCCGGAGCGGGAGGACAAGCCGGGTGTGGGTTCGGCGGCCGGTAAAGTGCTGGGCGCCGCGTTGGTACCGGTGGCGGTTCCGGTGTTTGTGTTGAGCCTGCCGTTCCTGGGGCCGGATCATTGGAAGTGATGGGGCGCTGAGGCGAGAGCCCCCCGTGTGGCGTGGACCTACCGGGGATGGCCGTCAGGTGGAGCGCTTAGGCCTCCACCTCAACCGACTGTTCTACGGCTGCCTGTCGCTGCAGCCGGGCCCTGAAGTAGGCGGCAACCTGTGGGTCGGTCGCGTAGACGTAGCAGCCCTTCATTCCTCGGGTCATCAAGGTGCGGTAGGTATTCCTGATGATGGTGTCCGCGAGTTCGGCGGCCTGGGCGGGGTGAGACTTTGACAGCTTTACGAACCCCTTCATGGTCTTGTCGTGCCGGTCCCGCGCGCGAGGTACGGTCTTGAGCTCGCCGTCTTCCACGACCAGGTCCGGCCCGATGATCACCCCGATGTAGTCGACTTCCAGCCCTTGGCAGGTATGGATGCAACCCACCTGGTCAATCGAGTCTGCGGAGACGATCCAGAGGCTTCCGTCCTTGTCCAGGTTCCATTGCCGCCGGTAGCTGCCGATGACAATGTCCATCTCCTTGATATTCTTCTTGCTGTTCCATGGCCAGCAGTAGCCGGCTACGACGCGCGCGCGGTTGTCGGCGTTCTTTGATTCGATGGCGGCATGCAGCGCAGTCGGGTCGTCAAATATCTGGAAGTCGTAACTGATCCCATCCAGTGTGGTGTTTGCGGTTGGGCGGATCTGCAGCACGTCATCCAACCATGCCAGGTAGCCGTCCGAGCCCGCACAGCGGAACTGCGACGACAGAACGTACTCCTCCACGGTGGCGCCACGGGCAATCGCAAATTCCCGGATGGCTTCCTTGGTGCCGATATCCTTGAGCGTGACCCGCTGGTCTTCATCAATGAAGAACACGCTGCACAGGGCAGCGTTGATCAGCTCCATGATCTGGTTCTTGCCCTCGTTTCCGTAGAATCCGCCTTGCTCGGTAAGCCGGTGCGCTTCGTCGACGATCAGAGCGTCGAACTGGTTCTCAGGAGAATCAATGAACGCCCCGGAACCGCCGAAGAAGTGGTGCAGGCGCGCGTTATCCTTCGATTTTCCGAGCGCGTTACTGTAGACCGCGCGCGGTGCGGCATTCTTCGAGACGTACTTGACGTTCAGGCCATCGCGTAGCGTGGCCAGGAGGTTCACGGCGACGATAGACTTGCCCGTTCCTGGGCCGCCCTCAACGATGACAACACGGGGTTTCCTGTCTGCGCGCGCCTGAGCACATGCTGCCTTGGCTGCCTCGAATACATGCTTCTGCTCGTCCAGCAAGGTGAATGCACTATTCCCTGACAGGAGCCGATACACTTCGTCGGCGAGTGCCTTGGAGGGGCGGATACGCCCGCTGTCCAGTTCGGCCAACACCGAGAGACCGTTACCCTTGCTGGTGTACTGACCAATGAAGGTGCGCAGATCCTGAAGGTCGGACGAGCCCTTCAGAAAGAGCGGGGCACGCTGGATGTAAGGCTGGTAGTGTGGCGAGTCGATCACGCCATCCCGCACATAGTTGTGCAGGTAGGCACAGGGGTGAAGCTGGAGCTTGCCTTCGTAGACGGCTTCATTGAAGCCCTCCAGGAAGGTGGAATAGGACCATGCCTGATAACTGGGGTGGACGCGTAGGTCTCCCGGGCGTAGCTCGATCATCGCGTCACGAGCGGAAGGCTTGATCACCGACCACTGCTTGAGTTCGACAATGATGACGTGGGGCGAATCGTCCGCGGCGTGGCCGGTCAGGACAACATCGATGCGCTTTCGCGATTGTGGGAGAATGAACTCCACTGCCACGCCGATGTCCCCGGGAATGGAGGGGTGATTCAGCGCGCGAGCGACATATCTCAGCGAATCACGCCAGGAAACGACTTCGGAGCTGCTGACCCTGGTGTTCGTGGCTGCCTTGTAGCTGGCGAGGATGACCTCCTCGATCTCCTCGTTGTTGCAGTCACGAAGGAACGCGTCCTTGTCCGCCTGATAGACGATCATGACTGCGCCAGCTTGTTGTACTTGGTGCTGACGCCACGAGAGAGGTCCACCGGGTACTTGGCGGCGTTCGTGGCCAGCTTGCTGCTGACGGCTTCACTCAAGTCGATGCCGAGCACGTCAGACAGTCGGATGAGGTACAAGGCTACGTCGGCGATCTCATCGCGCACGGCCTTGGCGGTGGCTTCAGAGGACGCTGCCTTGAAGGAGTCAGCCTCCGCCATCCACTGGAAGATTTCGTTCAGCTCTCCAACTTCACCAGAGAGCGCCATGACAAGGTTCTTGGGGGAGTGGAACTGAGCCCAGTCGCGGGCTTCAGCGAACTCCCTGAGCGCCTGGGCAGCGCCCCGAACCTCAACAAGAGGGTGATCCATGACATGGCCTTATACGACACAAGTTGGCCAATTCTACCCATCCCGGCAGGGCGTAAGCGACAGACGCTGTGATATCCGAAGAATCGGCGGGACGCAGAACAGCTCTGGTCAGAGAAGAGGGGCATCGCAACACCGTCAGTAGGGCGAAAGACAGCAGCTACAATGGCTTCCTGCACCCGATGGAAGCTCAGCATTGGAAGTGGGGGGTGATAAGGCGAGAGCACCAACGCGTGGCGTGGATCTACCGGGCCTGCGAGCAGGGCGTCGCCCATCCTGAACGATCATCCAGGAGATCTGTGTGCCAAGCACGCTGGAAACCGTTTTGAAGACTGTAGGCTTCATTGCCCTTGCGGCACTTCCGTTGTTGACCATTTGGTTCATCCAGCGGCGGAGGACGCTGAGAGCCCGTTCTGCGTTGGGATCAGGGCTGCGTTTGAGTCCGCCTCGCCGGATTTCCGGCACATCCATGACCTTGGTGATGGTGGATGGCAAAGAGGATCGCGAGCACTACTTCTTTGATGCGGCGTCCTTTTACCTGCGGCGCGGGCCGGTGCCCACGGCAGTTCCGCTCTCGCAGATCACCTCAGTCACACGAACGTCCGACGTCATCTATTCGCGCTATGTCTGGCAGGTGTGCTTCAGAAGAGCATCGGGTAGAAAGTGCGTGACGTTCACCAACAACCTGTCGCTGTTCAACCGCGACTTCCTGCTCTTTCTGGAGGCGGTGCGGAAGGCCAACCCGCTGGCGACCGTTGATCGAGCGAGCGTCCTCTTCTAGAGCGTGTTTGAAGTTCGGTATGAACAGTGTCACTGCAATGGCATCACAGCGCGCAGCCCATGTTCGACCGATGTGATCGATGAGAGATGGGCGTTTGTTGCGCGGTATCTGATGCCGAAGCATTCTCATGCGTGGCAGTGCAAGTGTGATCTGCGATGAACACGCAAAGCCCGTAGCATGGGACGAGGTCCGCTCGTTTCTGCGCGCGATGCGAAGCGTGGGCCTTGTCACCTGTGACGAAGACGCATTTGAGACAATTGTCGAGACGATTTACGTTTATGGCATGCGGTCAATCTCTGCGCAGTAGTTCCTGATGATGTGCCGATCGACGCTGGATGTATCCCTGATTCACGCCTACGCGCTTCCTCTCGGCATATGCGTGGCAGCAGCCGTGGTTCTGATCACAATATGGTTTGCATCCCGCTCTGGCGGCGTGCCAGCCAGGAATACTGCGCTCGGCTCGGCGCTGGCCGTTGTTGTCGTAGTTGCCTTTGGCCTCGTATATCAAGCGCGGACAGCGTACATCGCCGTTACAGATGGCCAGCTGATTGGGTCAGCAGCGTTTGTCCGACTGCAGCTCCCGCTTTCCAGTGTCTCGTGGCAGGACGCTTCCGATGCTTCAAGGATCAAGCTGCCTCACCGGCAACTTGGGACCAGCACAGGGGGCGTTGAACTTGGCAAGTTCCGCATGCAGAACGGTCGCAACGTCTTCGTGCTGCGCACGGACCGTAGCTCTGTTCTCGTCACAACCAGAGGGGATACTGACTTGATTCTGGACCGACGTCTTCACGAACAGCTCAAAGCATGCTTGGATCAGGTACGTGAGACCGGCGGCCATCGAGGAAGATTGCAATGATCAGCAGGAAGTACTGGTTTACCAGGAAAAAGTACGGATGGGGTTGGGGGATGCCGTGCGCGTGGCAGGGCTGGCTTGTGTACGCAGTCGCATTCGGCCTGCTGCTGGCGGGTCCGTTTCTGTTCTCTCCATTTCGCGAGCCCATCGCGTTTCAGCTCTACACGTGGGCCGTAGTGTTGGTCCTTGTCTTTATCTGCTGGATGAAAGGCGCTCCGCCCGGTTGGAGGTGGGGGGAGTAGAACGGCCGCAGAAGCTATTTTCGGACCTGTTCGATTTCGATCCGCCGGGCAAAGCATGGATGCATTGCCCTATGTCGGAGTCGGACAGTATCGCTAGGAGGCCACGACTGTGCCCCCTCTGAGGTGTACCGTCCGTTTTGAATGAACGCTGGACACTTCCCTCGGCGGGTACCTAACGCGTTCTAACCGTTGATTGACCAAGGTAGCGTCGCTTAAAGGGGCGCGCCGGTGAAGCTACACTGGCCACCTACGCCCAATGGAAGCTAGCCCATGTTCAGTGGAAAGGTTGCGGTGGTCACCGGTTCCACCAGCGGTATCGGTCTTGGCATCGCCATAGCCCTGGCGCGGCAAGGTGCCGACATTGTGCTGAATGGCTTCGGCGACGCGGCGGAAATCGAGCGCATCCGTACCCAACTCGAAACTGAGTTCGGTGTACGGGTGGCGCATGATGGCGCGGACCTGTCGCGGGGCGAGGCGGTGCGAGGCATGATCGACCACGCCGTGGCGAAGATGGGCCGCATCGACATCCTGGTGAACAACGCGGGCATCCAGCACACCGCGTCGATCGAGGAGTTCCCGGTCGAGAAGTGGGATGCAATCCTGGCGCTGAACCTGTCGGCCGTATTCCATGCCACGGCGGCGGCGTTGCCGCACATGAAGCAGCAGGGCGCCGGCCGCATCATCAACATTGCGTCGGTGCACGGCCTGGTGGGCTCGGTGAACAAGTCGGCCTACGTGGCGGCCAAGCATGGCGTGGTGGGGTTCACCAAGGTGACCGCGCTTGAGAATGCGGGCACCGGCATCACCGCAAACGCGATCTGCCCAGGCTGGGTGCGAACGGCGCTGGTCGAGCAGCAGATCACCGCATTGGCCGAGCGCGAAGGCACGGATCAGGAGACCGCTGCGCGTGCGCTGCTGGCTGAGAAGCAGCCCTCGTTGCAGTTCGTGACGCCCGAGCAGCTGGGCGAGATGGTGGTGTTCCTGGCCTCGGACGCGGCAGCGCAGATTACCGGCACGGCGCTGCCGGTGGATGGGGGCTGGACGGCGCGCTAGCTGGCCGACACGGGAAGACGTGCCAGCAGGGCATCCCAGTCGGACACGAAGCAGCCGTTGTGGCCGCGGTTGCATTCGGTGATCCACGCGTCCAGTGATTCGCTTTGTGCGCGGTAAGCGCTGACATCGCCCAGCACGGCGAAACGCAGGCGGTAGTTCACCAGCATCTGCAGCCATTGCCCGGCCATGCCGGAGCGCAGCTCGAAGAAGTCTGCCGAAAGGCGCTGCACCGGCACGGCAATCCACTCGGCCTGGTACCCAAGGGCATCGCCGACCAGATCGCGCAGGCCGTTGGCATCGAGTGCGGGGCCCTGCGGCGCGATGCGCAGGAGGCCGGTGGTGCCGATGTGTTCAATGGAATCATTCATGCTGGAGGTTCTGCAGTTGACGCAGCCGGGCGAGGATGTCTTCGCGCAGGCCGGGGATGTAGTGATAGGCGTCTGCGAGCAGGGTGACGTCCGCCGTCGGGACGAGCCGCTTCATGCGTTCGGCGGCGGCAGGGGTGTCGATGAGGGCATCACGCGCGCCCATGACAAGGGCTACCGGCGGATGCAACGCAGCCAGGCGCTCGTCGCTGATGCGGGGAATGCGCAGCGGACGTGGCCGAACCTCGGCACGGATCAATGCCAACAGGTCGAGCAGCGGCTGCGCACGTGCAGGTGCATGCAGTGGCGCGGGACCCATGACCGCGCGGCGCAGGCGCTCGCGTCCCCATCGGCCAAGCAGCAACAGTGGCAGCGCCTTGAGCAGGAATGCACGCTGGCGCCCGATACCCGAGGGGCTGACCAGGACCAGTGCGTTGACCCGGGCAGGCCTTCGCAGCGCGTAGTCCAGTGCCAGGAAGCCGCCGAACGACAGGCCCACGAATGCTGCGCTTTCCACGCCAAGTGCGTCGAGGACATCATCCAGCCATTGCGCATGCGCGTCGCTGTCCAGCGCAGGTTGCGTGCCTTCGCTGAGGCCCGGTTCGCCAATGATGTCGACGGCATGCACGCGGTAGTACTCGCTCCAACGTTCGGCATCGAACATCCAGCTGGCGGCATTGCTGAGGGTGCCATGCAGCAGCACCAGGGCAGGGCCGTGTTCCGGCCCGCAGCTGACCACAAATGTCGAACCGGCGCGGGTGGCGAGATGATGCGATTCGTGTGGTACCGGCCAGTCCGAAAGCACCTGGCGATAGGCGGCAAGTACGTGCTGCGTGGGAATGCCGGGGCGCTGCCGCTTCATGCGCTGCGGTCCTGCAGCAGACGCTGCAGGCTGACCAGCAGCGCCGTGGAACCTGCCAGGCCACCGATCACGATCAGCTTGAGCACATCGTGCTCAGGCGAATAGATCGTCTCCATGCGCAGCGGCTCATCGTCGGCCTCGCGGCCGGTGACGCGCGCATGCAGGGCACAGACCAGGTCGGCGGCACGTGCCGCACCGCATCCGGGAATGTCCACCACTGTGGTCAGCTGTGGGCGCGCAGCGGAGGGCTCACGCACGGTGCCGGTGAACACGTCGAGGTCTTCGGCGGTGATGCGATAGGACTTGCCGATGCGGGTCGCGCGCAGTTGGCCGCTACGGATATGCCGCAGGACGGTTTTGGGGTGCAGGCTGAGCTGCTGGGCAGCCTGATCGACGGTTAGCAACGCGGGGGACATAACGGAACTCGAGAACCATGTGCTCCCTATTGTTCCACGAAATGCAATGTGCGGGAGCGATTGGGAATTGCGCGGCGGCGGCGACAGGGGGCCATCTGCCCGGTGCCGCTCGCGCGGCCCAACCCTCCCGACGGCTACGCTGGCTTGGCAAACACATCCAGCCCCTTGCCCGTCTCCAGCAGCGACTTCAGGCTCGACAGCACGATCGGCCAGCCCTGGCGGATGCCGGTATCCATGCCGCTGCCCGGTTCCAGCTCCTCATGGGTAACCGTCAGCCGCACCATGTCCTGGTAGGGCACGATGTCGAAGGTGACCCGGCTGTAGGCGTCCGGGTTGTCGGCCTGCGAGGTGGCGGCCCAGGTGATGACCAGCCGCGAGGGCGGGGTACTTTCCACCACCTCGCCGACCAGCTCGACCGAGCGCGTTTCGTTGGCGCGCACATGCTGCCAGCGCGAGCCGGGCTTCCAGTCCGAGATGTTCTCGTGGCCCCAGTAACGGCGGGCGATCTCGGGGCGGGTGATGGCCTCGAACACCTTCTGTGGCGTGGAGGCGATGTAGATCACGTGGATGAAGCGGGTGGACTCTGCGGACATCGTCATTCTCCTTCCAGTTCGCGTTTCAGGTCATGCAGCAGGCTCAGGCGCTGCTGCTCGAACTTGCGTACCCAGCGCTCATAGACTTCATGCAGTGGCACCGGGTTGATGAAGTGCAGCTTCTCGCGGCCACGGCGCACGGTGCTGATCAGGTTGGCGTCTTCCAGCAGGCCCAGGTGCTGGGTGACCGATTGCCGGGCCATGTCCAGGTGCTCGCACAGCTGACCGAGGGTCTGGCCGTTGTCTTCGCAGAGCAGGTCCAGCAGCGTCCTGCGTGTGGGGTCGGCCAAGGCCTTGAACACCTTGTCTGCATTCATGCGGGGCGTCTTCAGTTCCAGTTGTCGATCCTGACGTCGCGGGGGTTGGGCTGGCCCTTGCCGGTTTCCAGCAGGGCTTTCAGGCTCATCAGGAACACCGCCCACTTGGTGCTGCAGTGGGAGGTGAACTCGACGCGTTCCTTCCAGCCTTCGTGGGTGAACAGCACGATGCAGTACTCGCCTTCCTGTTTCAGTGCGAAGCGTGCATGCGTGCCGATCCATTCGGCGGGGCCGGCCAGGAACTTCCAGAGCACCAGCTCGCCGGGAATGAGCTGTTCCAGCAGCATTTCCATGGCGCCGATTTCCTGGCCGTTGTTCGTGAAGCGCACCCTGACCGTGCTGCCGACGTTGCGGTCGCCGTGGGTGTCTTCAGCCCACCAGGCCGCCACGCCTTCGGGGGTGGCCAGGGTCTGGTACACCTGGCTTACGGGGGCCTTGATGCCGACCCGGTGTGCGATATCCACCATTGCAGGTTCCTCGCATGGGCCGGCAGGTGCCGCCCTTGAGTGGACTATATGCAGGTAACTACCTGCATGTCAAAACCGGTCACGAACGCCCGGATGCGGTAGTGCCGGCCGCTGGCCGGCATCCCGGTGGAGTTGGGTGCGTGCAGTTGCCCGCCAGCGGCCGGCACTACCAGATGCTGCCCACCCGGCCGCGGATAGTTGACAGGCCGTCAACCTACTAGTAGGTTGACGGCATGAAAGAGCCGCTCTCGCCCAAGGCCCAGGAGATCCTGGCCCATGCCCGCTCGCTGCTGGAGGCCGGTGGCTACAACGGCTTCAGCTACGCCGACGTGTCGGCGCGGGTGAACATCAGCAAGGCCAGCATCCATCACCACTTCCCCAGCAAGGCGGACCTGGTGCGCACGGTGGTTGAACTGTACCGGGCCGAGGCGCGCGAAGGCCTGGCGCTGCTGGACCGGCAGCTGGACGACCCGCTGCGGGAGCTCAACGCCTATGTGGACTACTGGTCGAGCTGTATTGCCGGTGGCACGTCTTCGTTCTGCATCTGCGCGATGCTGGCGGCAGAGGCGCCGATGATCCCTGCGGAGATTGCCGAAGAAGTACGCGGGCATTTCGATGATTTGAGTGGCTGGTTGGCGCTCACGTTGGAAAAGGGCGCGGCGCTGGGTCAACTGCGCCTGCAGGGTTCGGTGGCCGATGAGGCCAAGGCGTTCATGTCATCGGTGCATGGCGCGATGCTGGCCGCGCGCGGTTTCGGCGATGCGGCGACGTTTGCTGCGCTGGCACGACTGGCCATCGCGCGGGTGAGCGCGGCTGCCTGATTGATGTGTGCTGGGCCTGCGGCAACGTAGGCCTTTTCTTTGATTCAGAAGTCTACCTACTAGTAGGTTCAATCAACCCTTGGAGATGTTCCATGTCGCACTCTCTGTCCACGCTGGGCGTGATCCACACGGCCGTCAGCCTTGTACCGGTGTTCGCCGGCCTGTATGCCTTCATTCGCCATCGCGCGATCGACCCCGCGACACGCTCCGGCAAGCTGTACCTGCTCGGGCTGGTGCTGTCGGTGGCAACGTCGTTCACCGTCTCCAGTACGGGCGGGATCAACCCGGGCCACGCATTCGGAGTGATCGTGCTGCTGGTGGCGTTCGGCGGCGTGCTGGCGGCCCGGCTGCGCTGGCTGGGTGGCGCCGCACCTTACGTGTCGACATTTGCGCTGTCTTTCAGCTTCCTGCTGTCGCTGGTGCCGGGCGTGAATGAAACGCTGACACGGTTGCCGGCAGCGCATCCGATTGCTGCGGCGCCGATGGCGCCGGTGGTGCTGCACACGCTGCTGGGATTGGCTGCGGTGTTTGTGCTGGCCTTTGCCGCGCAGTGCTGGCGCATGCGGTCTCAACCGGTTCGCAGGCGCCCTTAAGCAGAGGCACCTCAGTCCCGCACCGCCATTTCAGCCAGCAACGACTGCGGTTCGATAAGTGCAGCCGAACGTGTGGAATCCACCCGAACACGCCGGCTGCAGAAGTTGAACACCCGACCCTCGGCAGGCGCGGATACGTCTGGCGTTGCGTCCGGCGTCTCGATCTCCAGCACTTCATCCACCGCCAGCGCCAGGGTTGCGCTACCGGCGTTGATCAAGAGCACGGCAGGGCTGCCGCCACCGAATGCCGGTTGACCGCTGAGCCTGCGCAGGTCGGCTACCGGCAACGGCTGCCCCCGTACCTCCAGGGTCCGCCGGCCCTGATGATCTGCGGGGCCGAAGGTCTCGGGGCCGCGTATTTCCACGGCAGCCTGGACGTCGATCGCGAACAGGGCCGTGCCTGCACGAAGGACGACGACCTCGAACAACTCGGCGGGCGAGGCACGTGTTTGCGTTGAAGGTTGAGCGGGTACAGGCATGCTGTGGATCTGGCAGGAACGATGGGTAACGCGGCTTGAATGATGACGTGCGCAGGGAGTACGCGGCCGCGTGGGACTACGCGCGCAAGGCGGCGGTTCAGCTGGATCCGACGGACGCATGGTGCGCACTGAGCGGGCCGATGCGCGGAAAGTGCGGACGCAGCAGGCCGACGAGCTGATCCATGCCCGGAACGGCATGGCCAAATTCGTCCCATCGCGCATTGACCAGGCCGGACACCATGATCTGCCCGGTGTCGATGCGGGTCATGGCCCAATAGGGAACAGCACGCGCGCTGATGGCCATGTCCAGTACCGGAACGACGGCAGCATGCGAGCGACTGTCATGGATGCGGCGCTTGACCGCCTCCAGCCCGTCGGGAGGACCTTCGACGTACTGGAAAAACCGCTGACCGTCGACGAGCAGCGCTCCGGTAACGTCCACGCGACGGTTGAACGTGGCAGAGCAGGAGACGATCTGCCGGAGGATTTCATCGGAAAGCCCAGCCGACATGTGGCTGGAGTAGGCAAATGCGTGGAGCATGGAAGGGGCTTCTTGTGACGCCCGTCACTATACGTGGGGCGCCGTAGCCTGCCGTGAGCCTTTCCTCACGCATCACCTGGGAGTGATGCGTTGGATCAGCAGCCCACCAGCCGATCCGCGCCAATTCCGCCGCGATGCTGGCTGCGGTATTCGGTAGGACTGGCGTCCACCTGGCCGCGGAAGTGCCGGCGGAACGACTCCTGCGAACCAAAGCCGGCCTGCTCGGCAATCCACTGCAGCGGCCGGTCAGTGGTTTCCAGCAGCTCGCGGGCGAATGCCACGCGCTCGCGGATCAGCCAGTCGATGGGTGACAGGCCGGTGGCTTCCAGGAACTGCCGCTGCAGCGTGCGCTGGCTGAGCGCGGCCTGCTCGGCAAGACTGCCCAGCGAGTGCGGCTCGCGCAGGTTGCGGCGCATCCATTCCATCAGTTTTGCCAGACGCGAGGGCTCGCCATGGGGAATGGCGCGGCTGACGCGCTGGCTGCGCCCGGCATCACGCCATGGCGCCAGTACCAGCCGCTCGGCCACCAGGTTGGCCACGCGCGCGCCGTAGTCCTTGCGCACCATGTGCAGCATCATGTCCATGCCGGTGGCCGAGCCGGCCGAGGTGATGATGCTGCCGGTATCGACGTACAGCACGTCCTCGCGCACATCGATGCGTGGGAAGTCGCGCGCCAGCGCTTCGGTGAGGCGCCAGTGGGTGGTGGCCTGGCGGCCATCGAGCAGCCCGGCCCACGCCAGCACGAAGGCACCGGAGCAGATCGAAGCGATGCGCGCGCCACGGCCGTGGGCACGGATGAGTGCATCAAGCAGCGCCTGTGGCGGGCGCTCGCTGGGCTCGCGCCAACCGGGAATGACGATGATGTCGGCGTCATCAACTGTGCTGAGGTCGTAGGGAAGCTGCACCTGCGTTCCGCCAAGCATGCGCAGCGCACCGGGTTCACCCGCGCACAGCTGGGTGCGATACCAGGCCACGCCGAGCTCGGGTCTTATCGGCGCGAACAGGCCCACCGCACAGCCGAATTCGAACAGCCCCTGGCCGTGGCAGGCGACGATGGCAACGAGCGGCGCAGCGGGGTCGGCGGGTGGGCTGGGCATGGCTTGATGCTACGGGTGCAGATGCATGGCGCTGAGTGGTGCGCGGGCATGAGGTGATGCCGACCAGGCATATGGAGCGGTCGCTCCCCTCTTGTAGAGCCGAACCCACGCTCGGCTCAATACCGGCAGGGGGATGCATCTGACGCCGTCGCGAAGAGCAGCCGAGCGTGGGCTCGGCTCTACAGACAGCAGTGCACCGGCAATGCCGCCTAACCTCATTACCAGCGGTCATGTGGGTGGCCGGATATGACGGTTGGGTGACGTGATCCCGCCTGTCGCGTCAGGTGAACAGGCCCTTGAATGGAAGCGTGTTTCCGGCCCACCCCCACGAGCCCCCATGCCTGTCGCCCACGCCCCTGTCCTGAGCACTCTCGCTGTCCTGATCACAGCCATCCTCGCCGCTTCGCCCAGCCTTGCGGCTGAAGCCGATGCGGATCCTGCTGCCGCCGCCGCGACGGCCAACGTGGCCGCGTCCACGCTGGATGCCGTGGTGGTGACCGGCTCGCGCACCAGTACGCGTACGGTGAAGAACAGTTCCACGCCGATCGACGTGATCTCCGCCGAAGACCTCACCGCCACCGGCCAGGCCAACCTGCTGGAAGCACTGCAGCGCGCACTGCCGTCGCTCAGCCAGATTGGTGGCTACCAGAGCGACCAGGAGAGCCTGATCCGTGGCTACCAGCTGCGCAACCTGTCGCCCGGCTACACGCTGGTGCTGGTGAACGGAAAGCGCCGCAATGCCAGTGCCTATGTGAGCGGTGCCAACGGCGGCGGCTTCCCAGGCCACGCCTGGGCCGACCTGGCGCTGATTCCGGTCTCGGCCATCGACCATGTGGAAGTGCTGCGCGATGGTGCGTCGGCCATCTATGGCTCGGACGCGATCACCGGCGTGGTCAACGTGATCCTGAAATCGCAGGCACACGGTGGCGAGTTCGCCGTGGAAAGCGGGCAGAGCATCGACGGTGATGGATCGCGAACCAGCGTGCGCGCCAACGTGGGCCTGCCGTGGGGCGCCGATGGCTTCGTCAACCTGTCTGGCGAGACCACCCGCCAGCATCATGCGATCCGCACCCGCCGCTACATCGATGGCTACCTGAGCTATCCGGCAGTGGATGCCAACGGCAATCTCGTTGCGCTGCGCCCGAACAACCGGTTGCCGGCCGGCGCATCACTGAACCCGGCCGAAGCCAGCCGCGATGCCGAGGCCAACACCATCCTCAGTTCGCCATCGTATGCGCTGAAGGCCTTCGCAGTGAATGCGGGCCATGGCCTGGGCGAAAGCGCGCAGTTCTACGCTAACGCTACGGCCAGTGACCGCACCGCGCAGGCGATCCAGAACTTCCGTCTGCCGGCGACCATCTTCACCACTTACAAGGCTCCAGGCGTGCTGAGCGTGTTTCCCGATGGCTTCCTGCCGGTGCTGGAAACCAAGGAGAAGCAGTACACCGGCACCGCGGGCGTGAAAGGCCAGATCGCAGGCTGGGACTACGACGCCAGCCTTACCGGCAACCGCAGCACGGTGCGCACCTATACGCGCAACTCGGTGAACTACTCGCTGCCATACCCCGGTTCGCCTACCGACTTCTACGACGGCAAGCTGGACTACCAGCAGGGTATCGCCAACCTCGACCTGCGCCGTGGCTTCGAGGTGGCTGCGTTCGCCTCGCCGCTGGAAGTGAGCGCAGGTGCCGAGTACCAGCACGAACAGTACGAACGTGGGGCGGGGCAGTGGGAGTCGTATACCGGCTTTGGTGCTGCGGCCTTCGTCGGCTATTCCACGGCGGACGCGGTGAAGGCTACCCGCAACAGCAAGGCGGTCTATGTGGGCGCGGCCACCAACATCACCTCGCGCTGGTATCTGGATGCGGCCGCGCGCTGGGAAGATCACTCCGACTTCGGCAGTGTCTCCACCGGCCGCCTGACCACGCGTTTCGACTTCACCGACGCGCTGGGCGTGCGTGCCACGGTCAGCAACGGTTTCCACGCGCCCAGCCTGGGCGCGCAGTACTACCAGGCCACCGGCAGCTGCCCGTGCGGCACCACGCTGGTGGCGCAGGTGTCTTCGCCGGCGGCGGTTGCACTGGGTGCCACGCCGCTGAAGCCCGAGAAAGCCACCAACTACAGCCTGGGCGTGACCTGGGACCCGAGCCCGGCGTTCCACCTGGCCGTGGATGCCTACCAGATCGACATCCGTGGCCAGCTCGGCCAGTCCAGCCAGATCGGCTACAACGCGCAGGATCCAGCGCGCATCACCGACAACAGCGGCACGGTGCTGACTGCGGCGCAGAAGAACACCATCGATGCGCTGCTGGGTTCGGCCGGCATCAGCATCCTGCCGGGTGATGCGTTCTATGCCAGCTACTTCACCAACGTGGGCAATACCCGCACACGCGGTGTCGAGCTGACCCTGGAGGCCAACCAGGAAACCGTGTGGGGCAAGCTGCGCTGGAGCTATGCGGCCAACGTGGGGCGCACCACCATCCAGAAGGTCAGCGACATTCCAGGGGCGCTGCAGGGGCTGCCGAACATCAACCTGCTGACCAAGAGCAGCGAGTACGCGCTGCGCTTCCGTACGCCCAGCTACACGCAGGTGGCGGGGTTGGGCTGGCAGAACGGGCGCTGGCGCTCGAACGTCGACTTCACCTACTACGGCC
Source organism: Stenotrophomonas sp. Sm10 (assembly GCF_030985515.1). Classification (NCBI taxonomy): domain Bacteria; kingdom Pseudomonadati; phylum Pseudomonadota; class Gammaproteobacteria; order Lysobacterales; family Lysobacteraceae; genus Stenotrophomonas; species Stenotrophomonas sp. Sm10. The sequence goes on along the minus strand of NZ_JAPTFO010000030.1, from coordinate 3,952 downwards.
CGATCAAGCGCCTGAACAACGGCGTGGAGTACAAACAGCCGCCGGTGCTGGTGACCAATCTCTCCGGTGGCGTGGAACTGGGTGCGGGCTGGAGTGCGGCGCTGGGCATCAACAACGTGTTCGACAAGCGCACCCGCAAGGTGCCGGAGTACGCGCGCAGTGCCACCGATGTGGCGAGCATCGAGACGACCTGGGATTCGGGCGACGTGCTGAGCCGAATCGGGGCGTTCTGGTACGGGCGGATCAATTACCGGTTCTGATCTGGAGCAGTCGAGCATGGCTCGACTCCACAAAGGCGAAAGCAGCCGAGCATGGCTCGGTTCTACACAAGGCGAAAGGCGGCCGGCGGCAGTTCGGCATCATCGAGGAGCAGTTCATGTCTTCTGCATTGAGGGTGGTTGCAGTGGTGGGGTCGCCGACCAGTTCGGCGACGTCGCGCACGTTGCTGCTGGTGCGGCACCTGCTGGCGTCGCTGCAGCAGCGGGTGCATGCCAGCGTGGAGCTGGTGGAGCTGGCACCGATCGCGCGTTCGCTGGGGCAGTCGTTGTCGCGCGACGAAGTGGAGCCCGCCGTGGAGCAGGCGCTGCAGAAGATCGAGGCGGCCGGGCTGCTGGTAGTGGCTGCGCCGGTCTATCGGGGATCGTATCCGGGACTGTTCAAGCACCTGGTCGACTTCATCGGGCTGGAAGCGCTGGTGGATACGCCGGTACTGCTGGCAGCGACCGGCGGCAGCGAGCGCCATGCGCTGGTGATCGACCACCAGCTGCGGCCATTGTTCAGCTTCCTGCAGGCGCACACGCTGCCGATCGGGGTGTATGCCACGCCTGCCGACTTCGATGGCGAGCACATCACCAGTGTGGCCTTGCAGGCGCGGATCGCGCTGGCGACCGAGCGGGCGGCCGGCCATCTGGCTACGCAGGCGCTGGCGGTAGCGGCGCCGCTGCGACGCATCGCCTGACGGCATAACCGGCGGCGCTTTGCTTATGGCCAAGCCGCATCTGCATGGCCGGATCTGACCGCCGATTGTCGCCTGGCATCGCCGTGCCGACCGCCGTCATCTCTAGCATCGATATCGAAGCGGCATCGCATTGCCGCCCCCCCGATGAGGACGACCCCGTGAGTCTGGACGCAACCGACAAGCCCATCCTGTTCCTGCTCGACCGTGAGTTCGAGGACGGACAGATTCCCGGCCAGCGTTTCTTCTGCCGGCACAGCCTGTTGCTGGAAGGTGCGCTGTCGAGCATCGACGGCCTGGACGCGCAGCTGGACGTGCGCCGCATCGGTTTCGCACGGCCGCGCCGGGAGGTGATCGCCGAGATCGGCGAGCAGGACCAGTCGCTGCCCAAGCTGGTGCTGCCGCAGGGCGTGCGCAGTGACCTCGCGAGTGGCGTGCACCAGGACCGCCAGTACATCTCCGGTGCCGAGCCGATCCTGGCCGCGCTGAACGGGTTGCTCGGCATCCCCGTGGCCCATCCCTGAGCGAGGACGCGACCATGAGCTATCAGATCAGCGTGTTGGACAAGAGCCCGGTGGCCGAAGGCGCCTCGCCGGAGCAGGCGCTGCGCAACAGCCTGCAGCTGGCGCAGCGCGCCGAACAGCTGGGCTATCACCGCTACTGGTTTGCCGAGCACCATGCCGCGCCGACGTTGGCGAGTCCCGCACCGGAGGTGCTTGCGGCGTGGGTGCTGGCGCAGACTCGGCGCATCCGTGTCGGCAGCGGCGGGGTGATGCTGCGCCACTACGCGCCGTACAAGGTGGCGGAGAACTTCAACCTGCTGGCAGCGTTGGCGCCAGGGCGCGTGGATCTGGGCGTGGGCAAGGCACCGGGCGGCCTGCCAGCGTCGACTGCCGCGCTGGCGGCCGGGCGCCCGGCGTTCGCCGACTTCGACCAGCAAGTGCGCGACCTTGAGGGCTATCTGTCCGGCGCGGAAGCCGATGTGCTGGCGCGGCCGATTCCGCAGCAGGCGCCGGAGCGCTTCCTGCTCGGTGCCAGCCCGCAGAGTGCACGGCAGGCGGCCGAGCTCGGCTGGCGCTTCGTGTACGCCGCGCACTTCGATGGCAACCCGAAACATATCGAGGCTGCGTTCGACGCTTACCGCAGCGTCGCCTCGCAGCCGCCGTTGCTGGCCACGGTGGCCTTCGCCGCACCGACTGCCGAAGCAGCCGCACGCCATATCGGCGCGCTGCGCGTCTACAAGCTGCATCTTGGCCCGGGGCAGACGGTGAACCTGCCCAGCCCCGAGGCGGCTGCCGAGTATGCACGCCAGGTAGGTGTGGCGGACTTCCGCATCGAGGAAACACGGCCAAGCGTGCTGTCCGGCGATGCGCAACAGGTACGCGGCGAACTGGATGCGCTGCACCGACGCTTCGGCGTCGGTGAATTCATCCTCGACGCGCCGGTGGCCGACCTCGACGCACGCCTGACATCCCTTGAACTGCTGTCGCCCGCGCCGCGCGCGGCGGTGGCCTGACCTGCAGGAGCGATTCCCATGAGCACCACCCCGCGCCACATTCCGTTCGGCATCATGCTGCAGGGCCCCGGCAGCCACATGCATGCCTGGAAGCATCCGTCCAATCCGGCCGATGCCAGCGTCAACCTGCAGTTCTACATCGACATTGCGCGCACCGCCGAGGACAACGGCATTGCCTTCGGTTTCGTGGCCGATGGCCTGTACATCAACGAGAAGTCGATCCCGCACTTCCTCAACCGCTTCGAGCCGATCTCGCTGCTGTCGGCGCTGGCCACGGCAACGAACAAGATCGGCCTGGCGGGCACGCTGTCGACGTCCTACAGCGATCCGTTCACGGTGGCACGGCAATTCGCTTCACTGGATCTGCTCAGTGGCGGCCGCGCCGGTTGGAACGTGGTGACGTCGCCGTTGGAAGGTTCGGGCCGGAATTATGGTCGGCCACACCCGGAGCATGCGCTGCGCTACCAGATCGCCGATGAGTATCTGGACGTCGTGCAGGGGCTGTGGGATTCGTGGGATGACGACGCCTTCGTGCGTGAGCGCGACAGCGGCACCTTCTTCGCACCGGAGAAATTCCGCCGCCTCGACCACAAGGGCCGCTTCTTCCAGGTGGAAGGCCCGCTCAACATCCAGCGTTCGCCGCAGGGACAGCCGGTAATCTTCCAGGCCGGTTCGTCTGACGACGGCATCGCGCTGGCCGGGAAGTACGCCGATGCGGTGTTCACCCATTCGCCGTCGCTGGAAGAAACCCGTGCATTCACCCAGAAGGTGAAGAACTCGGCGATCGCGCACGGCCGCAGCGGCAGCGATGTGAAGATCTTCCCGGGCATCGGCCCCATCGTCGGCCGCACCGCCGAGGAAGCCGAAGCCAAGTATCAGGCGATTGCCGCACTGGCCACGCTGGAGGATGCACTGGCGTACCTGGGGCGCTTCTTCGATCACCACGATTTCAGCCAGTACGACCCGGATGCACCGTTCCCGGAGCTGGGTGACATCGGCAGCAACTCGTTCCGTTCCACCACCGACCGCATCAAGCAGAATGCGCGTGAGAAGGGCCTGAGCCTACGCCAGGTGGCACTGGAAGCAGTGAGCCCACGGCCGAACTTCATCGGCACACCGGAGCACGTGGCCGATGAGTTGATCCGCTGGTTCGATGCCGGTGCCAGCGATGGCTTCATTCTCGGCTTCGCCGCGCAGCGCGAGGGCCTGGACGATTTCGTGACCCAGGTGCTGCCGATCCTGCAGGCGCGCGGCTACCACCAGCGCGAGCTGGAAGGACAGACCCTGCGCGAGCATCTGGGCCTGCCGTACAAGGCCAGCCGCTATTCGACCGACGCCGAGCCGGCGCGGAAGGCGGGGTAGGGCGATGAGCGGAGAGAACTCGGTAGCGCCGGCTCGGCGTCGCTCGAATAGCGGCAGGCCTTGTACGGCAGGCCCCGATGCTCGCGCACGGTCTGTCCTTCCAGCTCGCGCTGGTGGTA
>NZ_JAPTFO010000002.1:0-138170 GCF_030985515.1 Stenotrophomonas sp. Sm10 | reverse complement strand
GGGACCCGCGTCGGGCCCGGTGCGGGCGCCGCGGGGCAGGGCCCGGCGCTACCGCTCTGGTGGGTGCCAACCTCGGTTGGCACGCTCTTCGAGCAGTCGAGCAGGCTCGACCCTACAATAGGCCCCCCTCACGCCCCGCCGTACCGCCATGACCGACCTCGCCCCGCAGACCCCGATCGAAACCCTGTTGAAGGCGGCGATGGACGGGGCGGTGCCGATCCGCGCCTTCATGGAGGCCTTCGTCGCTTCCGAGGTAGTGCTGCTGACCGGCAGCCTGGTCACGCCCGACGGCAGCGGCTTCGACCCGCTGCTGTTCGACAAGCAGGGCATCCTGCACGTGGCCGTGTTCACCGATCCGTCGCGCGTGGGCATCTACAGCCAGCAGGCCGAACACCAGATCCGCTGGCGGATGCTGGACGTGCTGCGCCGCGTGCCGGGTGGCTATGGCGTGGTGATCAACCCGGGCACCCAGCTGGGTTTCGAGATCTCGCCCAGCGGCGTCGGCGAGATCCTGAAGGACTTCGCCCAGGGTTGATTGTCATGTAGAGCCGAGCCCATGCTCGGCTGCCGTTCGCGCAATGCCGGATCAGTCGAGCACGGCGCGACTCTACAGAAGGCTTCCCTTCGAGCGCCGTCCGTGATCCTCTTGGGCAATATCGGGATCAAGGCATTGCCATGGAATTCAGGGTATTACCCGCTGGCGCACCGGAACGGCAGCAACTGGCCGAGTGGTACCACGCACAATGGGGCCAGGACGCGGGCCTGTCGCTGGAACAGGAACAGGGAGATGCAGGCATTCCCGCAGTATGAACACTGGCTGGGCAGCGTGTTCGTGGCCGACAGCCATCGGGGCCGCGGGCTGGCCAGTGGGCTGGTCGAGCAGGCAGCGGCGCAGGCGGTTCGGATGGGCGTTTCCGCGTTGTATCTACAGACCGAAGCGCTGGATGGCGGCCTGTACGCTCGGCTGGGCTGGAAGCCGCTGCAGGAAGCCGACAACTGCAGCTATCGCGTGCTGGTGATGGTGCGCAGGTTGGCCGCATGAACGCATCTGCATCGCGTCATTCCCGCTCTGCGCTGATCTTCCTGATCGCGGCGATCGTTGCCGCGCTGGTGTCCATGCCCCTGCTGCGCGCGGTGGGCATGGTGCTGTGGCCGGTGTTCGTGGTTGCCTGGCTGATCAACCTGGGCGCGGCCTGGCATCTGGCCCAGTGGGCACGCCAGCAGGGCCGTTCGGCGTGGGCGTTCGGGTTACCGGCGGTGCTCGGCACCGTCGCCTCGGTCGTGGTCTTCGTGCTGCTGGCGTTGCTGGGGCCGAAGGCCGGGCCTCAGCCGGAAATCACCGGCTGAGTGCTTCGTTCCACTCGTTCCACAGGACACCGTCCACGGCGGTGAGCAATGTCTGCTGGACCTCGATCAGCGTGTTCATCTCATCCAGCACCGCCTCCAGTTCGGTGATTGAGATCTCGAATCTGGCCATGCACTGGCTCATGGCATGTACGTGTTCGGTGCCATGCGCTAGCTCGATGGCTTCCTGGAGGACATGGGGCGCGTCGTTGAGAGAGAGCCCCAGACGAACGTCTTCATCGCCCGTAATGAGAACGCTGTTCTCACCCAGCTCCAGTTCGAGCTCAAGACCACAGTCAGCCAGTACCTTGGCTGCCCAGTTCAGTGATGCGGAAATCCTGTGTGCATCGAAGTAGATATGGCTGGATGTCATCGCGGCTTCTCGAAGGTTCGCGGAGAGTATCGCTTGCCTTCAAATGGATCCTGTTGGTGCTCCCGCATCTCTGGTCAACCAGGTCTTCAAATGACGCAATTGGTCGCGGCATGTCGCTTTTGTCTGCAGTAGTGATGCCAGCCATTTGACTGGCACCACCGCATACCTCACATCGTTACCTTGCGCCGATTGTCATCGCTCACCCGGTCGATCAGCTTGTTGTAGGGATCGAAGCCTGCTTCGTCGGGCTTTTCATCCACCGTCACCGTGATCTTCGGCGCGGCGCTGGTGATGTGGTGGCGCTGCAGGTACAGCACCTTCTGGTCGCGCTCCTTGCCCGACGGCCCATTGGCGAACACGCCGATCTCCACCCAGTCATCCATCTTGCCGGCGGTCTCCTTGCCCTTGCCATCGGCATACTGCTTGCTGGCATGCAGGTCCAGGGTCACGTCGTAACGACCGTCATCGCGCTTGCGGGCGCTGGCGGCCATCACGCGGTTGTCGTAGAAGCTGATCTTCTCGAACAGATCGGTGACCAGCTGCTGGCGGTCGGCCGGGGTCTCGGCACGGATGTAGCTCAGCAGTTCGCGTGAGGTGGTGTACGGCGGCTGCTGGTAGCCCTTGTCCTGCAGGAAGCGCTTCAACGCGCGGTTCAGGGCCACTTCGCCGATCTCTTCACGCAGCCGGTAGAACACCAGCGAACCCTTCTGGTAGTGGATGTACTGCTGGTTCTCCACGCGCTCCAGCGGCTGTTCCTCGATGGCCTCGCCGCCGCGGCCGGACAGGTAACCGTCCAGTTCGCGCTTGAGGAACTGACGCATGTGCTGGCGGCCGTACTCCTGCTCCATCACCATCAGTGCCGAATACTGCGACAACGATTCGGACAGCACCGTGGCGCCCTGCACGTTGGCACCGATCACCTGGTGCGCCCACCACTGGTGTGCGATTTCGTGCGCGGTCACGTAGAACACGTAGTCCACCTTGTCCGGGTCACGCAGGTCCGCGATGAAACCGATGGCTTCGGAGTAGGGGATGGTGTTGGCGAACGACTGCGCGAAGCGGGCATAAGCCGGGAACTCGATGATGCGCACCTGGCGATGCTGGTACGGGGTGAAGTTCGCCTCGTAGTAGGCCAGCGATTTCTGCACCGCTTCGATCATCCGCTCCACGTTGTAGCCGTGCGCCGGGTCGAAGTAGACCTCGATCGGCATGTCCTTGTACTTTGCCTTGCGCACCTCCCAGCGCGCCGACAGATAGGCGTAGAAGTTCAGCATCGGTCGATCCATGGCATAGCTGAAGCAGCGCCGGCCATTGACCGTGCTCTCATGCTGCAGATAGCCCGGGGCCAGCGCCACCTGGTCCGGTGCCGTGCAGATCGTGGTGCGGAAGTCGAGCCAGTCGGCATCGTTGGCTATGTACGTGTTGGCACGCGCGGCTTCGTCTTCCAGCTTGGGCATGCGCCGCGGCTCACCCAGGTCGCGCTTGCGCCGCTCGTTGCGGTCGGTGATCTCCGCGCCCTCGTTGTAGCCGAACGACGGCAACACGCGGCTGTTGAAGAACGTGCCGTTGTCCACGATGTTGCTCGGCGCCTGGCCGGCGGTGATGCCATTGGGCTTCTGCACCACCCGGAAATGGACACGGCGGCTTTCGCCCGGTTGCAGAGGCTTGTCCAGCCGATAGATGCGATACCCCAGGTCCTTGGCATGGAAGGCCATCGTCTGTCCGCCAAGATCGGCGGCTACCAGCTGTTTGTCATCGCCCATCGAGACATGCAGTTCCGGGATCGGCTGCGCGTGGAGATTGCGGATCGTCCAGTTCGCATCGATCACCATCGACTGCGATTCGGGGGACAGGTCCACGCGGTTGTCCACCGCCACGATGCGGGGCTGCGGCAGGTTGCGGTACTTCGACAGCTCGCGCTCGTAGCGGGCCTGCAGATCCAGCTGCTGGTCCGGAGAAAGGAACTCGTTGCGGATGTTGGTGCTCCAGTACAGCCAGCCCCCCACGCCGACGAACGCCACTGCTGCCAGCGCTGCAAAGGCGCCGGTCGGGCCGCGCAGGCGGCGGCCGGCCAGAGCCAGGCGCTGGCGCAGGCCCTGGCTGACACCGCGCACCCAGAAGGCCGACGCCAAGCACATCAGCGTCAGCAGGAACAACGCCCAGTAGCCCTGGAACGCCAGTTGCCCGGTCAGGAAGTGGCCGTAGCCGTTCATGTCCGAATAGGGCGCGTTGGGCCAGCTGCCGAAGTTGTACAGGTTCTGCGTGTAGTCGAGCAGGCCGAGCACGCCCTGGCCGATCATCACCACGATCAGCAATGCGTATCCGACGAACTTGTTGTTGGTGAGCACCTGCAGCACCAGCGCCAGGCCCCCCATCAGGATGTAGACCACCGAATCCAGCGCGAGGCTGCGCAGGTACAGCAGCGGCTCCAGATGCGTGTAGCCCTTGGCCAGCTGCACGCCCATCGCGGCCAGCGCGCCGGCGGCCTGGAAGCAGATGATCACGGCCAGCAGTGCGGTGAACTTGGCCAGCAGAGGCACCCAGTTCGGCACCGGCATGGCATCGGTCACTTCATTGATGCGCGCACTGCGTTCCTTCCAGACCAGCTCACCGGCGAAGAACAGCACGATGATCACCAGCAGCCAGCTGAAGGCCCCCTGCAGGCCCATGATCATCTGCGAGGTGACCGGCCAGATCGAGGTGCCGTACAGGGTCTGCCGGAACAGCGCGCTGGGCAGGAAGTTGGCCAGGCCCAGTACCAGCAGCACGATGAACGGCACGCTGCGCAGGACACCGCGTGTATCGAAGCGGACTTGGCGCAGGAACTGCTGCCGCGCCGTGCTGGCAGTGAACGCCGGTGTCACGCGCGGCAGTGTCGCGCGGGTGGGACGGACCACGCTGGCTTCGGAAGCCGGTTGCGCCTGCCTGCGGCCCCAGCGCCGACGGCCACTGCCGCTGCGTTCGGTGCGGAACAGCGCGAAGGCGGCGGCAAACAGCGCGGCAGCCACGCCCAACCACAGGGCGCGATTGGCCAGCAGGTAGCCGGCCAGCTCGGGAACCCCGCTGTTGCGTTCGGCGGTGGACCAGTAGCGGATGGTACGGCCGAGTGCGCGCATGCCCAGCGGTTCGCTCAGCACCGCGATCCACGTATTGTCGATGTCGCGCAGCAGGGCCGCGCTGGCGCCGTACAAGACCAGGTAGGCCACCAGGCCGATGTAGACCCAGAGGATCGAGCGGGTCAGCGCTGCCAGCAGCGACAGCAGCGCGGTGGTGAACAACAGGTTCGGAATGACGACGACCGCGAACGTCCAGGCATAGCCCTGCCAGCTGATCGGGCCCATGCGCTCGGGATCGACCCACGGCATGAACGGCGCCAGCCACAGGCCGAATGCGATCAGGATGTAGACCAGCAGCCCGGCCGCCAGGGCGGCAGCGATGCGCCCGGCCAGGTAATCGCGGCGCTTCACCGGGCTGGCGAAGATCAGTTCGGCAGTGCCGAGTTCGAAGTCACGCAACAGCGCGTTGCTGACGAACAGGGCGGTGACCAGCATGCCGAGCAGGGTGAAGATGCCCAGCATCTGTGCGATCACGGTGGGCGCGTTGCTGTGCACGTTGCCGGTGCCGCCACCGATCTGCACGGCGTCGCTGGACGCGGCGGCAAAGGCAAGCAGGGCGAACAGCCCGGCCAGCAGCCACAGCAGCGGGGATCGCAGCTGCTCGCGCAGCTCGAAGCGGAAGAAGTTGAGGATCATGGCGTGCTCCGCTCAGGCTGCGACGCGGCTACGGGCCTGAAGGCGCAGGCGCTGGAAGTACACGTCCTCGAGGTCGGGAGCCACGGCCGCGAAGCCGTCGCCAGGGTCGTTGGCGCTGTGCACGTGGATCACCGGGCGGCCACCGACCAGGCGGGTGGACAGCACCACGTAGCGTGCCTCGTGGTCGGCCAGTTCCGAAGGATCAACCTGCTTGCGCCAGACCTGCTGCTGCAGGGCGTCGATGGCATCGGCCGGGCGCCCGGTCAGCAGCACCTGGCCTTTGTTCATGATCGCCATCGTCGGGCACAGATCGGTCACGTCCTCGACGATGTGGGTGGAGAGGATCACCGCCACGTTCTCGCCGATCGCCGCCAACAGGTTGAGGAAGCGGTTGCGCTCTTCCGGGTCGAGGCCGGCGGTGGGTTCATCGACGATCACCAACCGCGGGTCACCCAGCAGCGCCTGGGCAATGCCGAAGCGCTGGCGCATGCCGCCGGAGTAGGTGCCCAGCTTGCGCTTGCGCGCGTCCCAGAGGTTCACCTGCTGCAGCAGCCCATCGACCACCTCGCGGCGCTGCGCGCGCTGCGTCAGGCCCTTGAGCACCGCGAAATGCTCCAGCAGGTCCAGCGCGCTGACTTTCGGGTACACGCCGAAATCCTGCGGCAGGTAGCCCAGCCGGCGGCGCACCGCATCCTTGTCGCGCAGCACGTCGATCGGCGCCTCGCCTGGAATGCTGAGCGTCGCCGTGCCGCTGTCGGCTTCCTGCAGGGTGGACAGCGTGCGCATCAGCGAGGACTTGCCGGCGCCGTTGGGGCCGAGCAGGCCGAACATGCCCCGCGGGATGTCCAGGTTGACGTTGTTGAGGGCATGCACGCCGTTGGCGTACGTCTTGGACAGCGAATCGATCTTCAGCATGCGACGTACACCTTTCCATGGGCGATATCTGCGCGTTATCCGCGCATCAGCCTCCGTGCGCATCCGCCGTTGGTCATGGGGGAAGAATTCCGCCGTCGCACGTTGAGGCGTGGCGTGGGGCCTGGTGGCGCTTACCGGCGCAGCGACGATTCCCGCACCACCAGCTTCACCGGGATGCTCTGGCTCTGCACCGGCTGTCGGCCGATCAACGCCAGCAGGCGCTCCACCAGCAGCTGGCCGGCCTGCTTGGTGTCCTGCTGGACCGTGGTCAGCGCCGGGGACACCGAGGCCGCCAGCGGGATGTCGTCGAAGCCGGTCACCGCCACGTCCTGCGGCACCCGTAGCCCGGCCTCGCGCAGGGCGCGCATCGCACCGATGGCGATCAGGTCGCTGGCGGCGCAGATCGCATCGATCGGCTCGCCACGCGCCAGCAGCGCCTGGCAGGCCTCCTGGCCGGAAGCCTCGGTGGTGATCGCATCGTGCTGCAGCGCCGGTTCGGCGGCCAGGCCGTGGTCCTGCAGGGCCGCGACGTGGCCGCGGTAGCGTTCCTGGAATTCGGGGTAATGGCTGGAGGCATGGCCGAGGAAGGCGATGAGGCGGCAGCCCTGCTGCAGCAGGTGGGTGGTGATGTCATGCCCGCCCTGGAAGTTGTCGCTGCCGATCGACACGCCCGGCTGGCCGGGCAGGGCGGCGCCCCAGCGCACGAAGTGCGTGCCCTGTTCGACCAGCCGCTGCAGGCGGTCGCGCGATTCGTGGTAGTCGCCGTAGCCGAGCAGGATGATGCCGTCGGCCTTGTTGCTGTCCTCGTAATCGGCCTGCCAGTCGGTGGACAGCTGCTGGAACGAGACCAGCAGGTCCTGCCCGTGCAGCGCGCAGGCGCGGGTGATCGAGCCCAGCATCGAATGGAAGAACGGATTGATCAGCGAATCGTCGTTGGTCGGGTCTTCGAAGAACAGCAGGGCCAGCGTGCCGGCGTTGCGCAGGCGCAGGCTGGAGGCGTTCTTGTCGACCTTGTAGTTCAGCTCGCGGGCGATGCGCAGGATGCGCTCGCGGGTCTCGGCGTTGACCATCGGGCTGCCGCGCAGGGCCCGCGACACGGTTGGCTGGGAGACCCCGGCCAGATGGGCGATGTCCAGGGAGGTGGCTTTGCCTTTGATCGTCATGGGAACGCGGGAGGGGGCAGGGGGAAGGGTGCCCGGGCATGATGCCATGGGGTGGCTGCCGGCCGTCCTGGCCGTCACTGCTTGTGGCCACGGTCGCGGTCGTGCGACGGTCAACACCATAGCCTGATGGAGCCAAGCGGTGACCTTTCGCCTGTACCCGGGTGTCCCCGACGATTTCGAGGCGCGGATCCGCATCCTTGCGCCAGAGGAGGGTGGGCGTCGCAGCCCGGCCCGGAACGGTATCCGCTGGGACTTCGCCTACGCCGATGACGCCGGGGCGCCAGAGCTGTTCATGATCTGGCCCGACTTCCGTCACGCCGAGGGCGACAGCTGGGCGACCGAGCTGCCGCTGCCGGTGGGCGAGCCCCTGTTGGCCGGCCTGACCGTGGTCAATAAGGTGCTCAGGGCGGGGCTGCACCGGGAGCGTATCCGGCCCGGCGTGCGCTTCCACTGCCATGAAGGGCCCAGGGTGGTGGCGGTGGGGGAGGTCACACGGGTCACCGGCTTGCTGCTGGATCGCCCCCTGCTTCGTTGAGGTCGGTTCCGACCCGGATCGGCCGGATTCCCGACGGGCCGGGGGCGAAGGGAATGGTAAGATGCCTCGTTCCGATATCCCCCCCATTCGCAACCGCGGGAGGTCCAGCGTATCGGCACCCCGTCGGGTGTGCTATCACTGGTCCAGCCCCGGACAACGGAAGAATCCATCTATGGCGCGCGGCATCAACAAAGTCATCCTGGTCGGCAATCTCGGCAACGACCCGGACGTGAAGTACACCCAGAGCGGCATGGCGATCACCCGCATCAGCCTGGCCACCACCAGCGTCCGCAAGGACAAGGATGGCAACCAGCAGGAGCGCACCGAATGGCACCGCGTGGTGTTCTTCGGCAAGCTCGGCGAGATCGCCGGCGAGTACCTGCGCAAGGGCAGCTCGGTCTACGTCGAAGGCAGCCTGCGCTACGACAAGTACACCGGCCAGGACGGCGTGGAGAAGTACTCCACCGACATCATCGCCGATGAAATGCAGATGCTGGGCGGCCGCGGTGAAGGTGGCGGTGGTGGCAACTACGGCGGCGATCGTCCGCAGCGCCAGCAGGCGCCGCGCCAGGAGTACGGCGGCGGCGGTGGCCAGCGTGGCGGCCAGGGCGGTGGCTATGGCAACCAGGGCGGCAACCAGGGCGGCGGTTACGGCAACCAGGGCGGCAACCAGCGCCCGCAGCCGCAGCAGGCGCCGCCGATGGACGACTTCGCTGACGACGATATTCCGTTCTGATCGGACGCTCGCCTGCAGCAGAAAAGAAAGCCCCGCTCATGCGGGGCTTTTCTTTGTCCGCGATTGCTACGGAGTTGTGCCCCGCAGCATTGAATTTTCGTGCACCGCAACTTGCAAGCATCCAATTTCCTCCCCTATGGTGCAATCGATTGCATTGCTGTGAATCGTTGCGTTTGATACCGGTTGGGAGGCCGGAAGGCGGATGTCCATCCATTCGATCAGACCGGCTCCTTCGAGGGGGCTCACGCGGCGCGATGCGCTGCGCATGGCGGTTGCTGGAGGCGTAGCTCTGGGTACTGCGGGAGCGTTGCCTGCATTCGCCACCACTGCACCGCTGAAGGGCAACCTGAAGCAGGCCGTGGCCCGCTGGACCTTCCCGCAGCTGTCAGTTGCCCAGCTCTGCGCGACGGTGAAGGACATCGGCTTTGCCGCGATCGACCTGGTCGGCCCCGAAGACTGGCCCACGCTGAAGGCCCATGGCGTCTACAGCTCGATGTGCAACGGCGCGGAGCTGGGTCTTACCAAGGGCTTTGCCGGCCGTGAGTTCCACGACCAGCTGGTAGAGCGCTACACGCGGCACATCGATCTGGTGGCCGATGCCGGTTACCGGAATCTCATCTGCTTCTCCGGCAACCGCAACGGTATGGACCCGCATGACGGCATGGCCAATGCCGAGGCTGGCCTCAAGCGCATCCTCGGGCATGCCGAGAAGCGCGGTGTGGTGCTGGTGATGGAGCTGCTCAACTCCAAGGTCGATCACCGCGATTACCTGTGCGACCACTCGGCCTGGGGCGTGGAGCTGTGCCAGCGGCTCGGCTCGGACAACTTCGGCCTGCTGTACGACATCTACCACATGCAGATCATGGAGGGCGACATCATCGCCACCATCGGCAAGCATCACGCCTGCTTCAAGCACTACCACACCGCAGGCGTGCCTGGCCGGCATGAGATCGGAGACCAGCAGGAGCTGAACTATGCAGCGATCTGCCGCGCGATCCGCGACACCGGTTTCAAGGGGTATCTGGCGCAGGAGTTCACGCCTGCCGCGCCCGATCCCGTTGCCTCATTGCGCGAGGCGATCCGCCTCTGCGACGTCTGAAACGATATCCACCCAGGTGAGAGACCCATGGCAGATAATCACTACGACGCCATTGTTGTTGGCTCGGGAATCAGTGGCGGCTGGGCAGCGAAGGAGCTGACCGAGAAGGGCCTGAAGGTCCTGATGCTGGAACGCGGGCGCAACATCGAGCACGTCAAGGACTACGTCAACGCGATGAAGGAGGCGTGGGATTTCCCGCACCGCAACCGGCCAACGCAGGCAATGAAGGCCGCGTTCCCGGTGCTGATGCGCGACTACGGGCTGGCTGAGAACCTGGAAGGGATGTGGGCCAACGAGCAGGACTCGCCCTACATCGAGACCAAGCGCTTCGACTGGTTCCGTGGCTACCACGTCGGTGGTCGTTCCTTGATGTGGGGGCGGCAGAGCTATCGCTTCTCCGATCTGGATTTCGAGGCCAACCTCAAGGACGGCATCGCCACCGATTGGCCAATCCGCTATGCCGACATCGCGCCGTGGTACGACCATGTAGAGAGGTTCGCCGGCATTGCCGGCACGCGCGAAGGACTGGACGTGTTGCCGGACGGCGAATTCCTGCCGCCGATTCCCTTGAACATCGTCGAGAAGGATGTGGCCGCGCGGATCAAGAAGGCCTTCGGCGGAACACGGCACATGATCCACTCGCGCACTGCCAACATCACCCAGCCGATGCCCGAGCAGGGCCGCGTCAACTGCCAGTACCGCAACAAGTGCATCCTGGGCTGTCCCTTCGGTGCCTATTTCTCGACCCAGTCGGCGACGCTGCCGGCGGCGATGAAGACCGGCAACCTGACGCTGCGGCCGTTCTCGATCGTCAAGGAAGTGCTCTACGACAAGGACCGCAAGCGTGCGCGTGGCGTGGAGGTGATCGACGCCGAAACCGGCCAGACCTACCAGTACACCGCCAAGGTCATCTTCCTCAACGCGTCGTCGTTCAACTCCACCTGGCTGCTGATGAATTCGGCGACCGACGTCTGGGACGGGGGACTGGGTTCTTCGTCGGGCGAGCTGGGGCACAACGTGATGGACCATCATTTCGGTGCGGGCGCCTCGGGCCGGGTCGAGGGCTACGAAGACAAGTACTACTTCGGCCGCCGGCCCTGCGGCTTCTACATTCCGCGGTTCCGCAATGTCGCCGCCGACAAGCGTGGCTACCTGCGCGGATTCGGCTACCAGGGAGGTGCCAGCCGCACCGGCTGGTCGCGCGAGATCGCCGAGCTGAACATCGGTGCCGACCTGAAGGAGGCGCTGACCGTGCCGGGCGACTGGCGCATCGGCATGACCGGGTTCGGTGAAATGCTGCCGCACCACGACAATGCGATCCGCCTGGACCGCAACCGCAAGGACAAGTGGGGGCTGCCGGTGCTGGCGATGGATGTGTCCATGCGTGCCAACGAACTGGCGATGCGCAAGGACATGGCCGCCGATGCCGCCGAGATGCTGGAGGCGGCCGGGGTCAAGGACGTGAAGATGCACGACAACGACTATGCCCCGGGCAAGGGCATCCATGAGATGGGGACCGCGCGCATGGGACGTGACCGGAAGAGCTCGGTGCTGAATCAGCACAACCAGGTATGGGATGCGCCCAACGTCTATGTGACCGACGGTGCCTGCATGACCTCCAGCGCCTGCGTGAATCCCTCGCTGACGTACATGGCGTTGACGGCCCGTGCGGCCGACCATGCGGTGCGCGAACTGAAAGCGGGGAACTTCTGATGGATCGCCGCGAACTGCTGAAGATGATCGTCGCCGCCACCGGTGCGGCCATGGTTGGCCTGCCGGGGCTGGTGCAAGGGCAGGCGCCGGCCGCGGGGGCGATGCCCGCGTTCACCGATGCCGATATCGGCACGCTGGACGAGATCGCCGAGACCATCCTGCCGCGGACCCGGACACCCGGGGCGAAGGACGCGGGCGCCGGTGCCTTTATGGCGACGTTCGTCAGCGACTGCTACACCGCTCGCCAGCAGGCGGTGTTCCGTGCCGGCCTGGCCGACATCGACAAGCGTGCCGGTGGCCGCTTCCTGTCGCTCACGCCGGAGGCACGCACCGGGTTGCTGCGTACCCTGGATGCCGAAGCCAAGGCGCGCAATGCCGATGTGACCGAGACCGGTACGCCAGAAGAAGGCGAGGCGATGCCGCATTACTTCACGATGATCAAGCAACTGGCCATCTTTGGCTTCTTCACCTCCAAGGTCGGTGCGACCGGGGTGCTGCAATACGTCGCCGTGCCGGGACGTTACGACGGCGACCTTGCCTACGTTCCCGGTACGCCTGCATGGGGGACCAGCTGATGGGCGACACCCGGATGATCCGCGCTCTGCTGGGCACCGCCGGCCTGCTTGCCGCTGCGACGGCATTCGCACAGGACGGTGCCGATGCTGCGCGTGACCCGAAGAAGACCGAGGTGTGGACGCCGGTGCCTGCGGTGGTGGCCACGCCACCGGGCAAGGCGCCGTCGGACGCCATCGTGCTGTTCGATGGCAAGGATGTCTCGGCCTGGGAGGCGGAGCAGGGAGGGCGTGTACCCTGGAAGGTTGCCGATGGCGCCATGACCGTCGTTCCGGGCAGCAAGGGCATCCGCACCAGGCAACGCTTCTGCGATATCCAGCTGCATGTCGAATGGCGTACCCCCACCGAGACGAAAGGCTTCGACGGCCAGAACCGGGGCAACAGCGGCATCTTCCTGCAGGAACTGTATGAGTTGCAGGTGCTCGACAGCTACAACAACCCGACGTATGCCAACGGCCAGGCGGGTTCGATCTACAAGCAGGCGATGCCGTTGGTGAACGCCTCGCGCGCACCGGGGCAGTGGCAGGCCTACGACATCATCTGGAAGGGACCGCGCTTCTCTCCGGGCGGTGGGCTGCTCTCGCCGGCGCGCATCACGGTGCTGCACAACGGTGTTCTGGTGCAGGACGATACGGCTGTGGCGGGCAGGACCGAGTACATCGGTCCTCCCTCCTACTCACCGCACGGATGTGCGCCGCTCTATCTGCAGGAGCATGACTCCAGGGTCAGCTACCGCAACATCTGGGTGCGCGAACTGTAGCGGCACGCGGCCGGCGTGGTCGCCGGCCGCCTACTTCGCCAGATAGCTGGCGAGGTCGTCGATCTCCTGCTGCGACAGCTGGGCAAAGGGCGGCATCAATCCTCCGCCCTTCCTGATCTTGTCCTTGACCTGGGCGGGCTGAAGCCGCTTGCCGACGTCGGTAAGCGCCGGGAAGGTCGGCGGTACGCCGGCGCGTTCAGCACCGTGGCAGGCAGTGCAGTGCTGGGCGTAGAGCTTCGCGCCGGCGGCCGGGTCGTCCTTGGCCCACGTTGCCGTCGCAACGCTCATGCCGCCCAGGGCGACGGCCACTGCCAGGATCATTTTCATGTGGGGCTCCTTCACGCGTCAGTGCTGTGCACGGGCGGGCACGTTGGCCGGCAGGTGTTCACGCAGGTAGTCCGCGCCGGTCTGGATCACCTTGGCCGGATCGCGTGGCTGGTCGTGTTCGACGATGTACCACTGCACGCCAGCGGTGGCGGCGGCCGGTAGGATCGCGTTCCAGTCCAGCACGCCCTGGCCGACCGCAGCGAAACCACCTTCGTCTTCGGCCTGGCCCTTGGGTGCATTGTCCTTGGCGTGTACCGCAAAAACGTGACCGCGGAACTTGCCAAGCATCACCGCCGGGTCCAGTCCCGCTCGCGCGACCCAGGCCAGGTCCAGTTCGGTCTTCAGATCGGGTCCGGCCGCTGCGAACAGCAGCTCCAGCCCGGTCTGACCGTCGAAGTCGGCCAGCTCGAAATCGTGGTTGTGATAGGCCAGCTGCATGCCCTTGCCGCGCACCTGTCTGGCGATCCGGCCCAGCTCCTGGCCCAATGCGGTCCAGCCGGCGGCATCGCGCGGACGGTCCTTCTGGTCCAGGTAGGGCACCACCATTGTGGTGTTGTCGATCGAGCGGTTGAAGGCCACCACGCCATCGAGGTTGTCGCGCAGCTCGGCCAGCTGCACGTGCGACGAAACCGCCCTGATCGAGTACCGGTCCAGCAGTCGCTTCAGTTCCGCAGCGCTGACGTTCTGCGTTCCGACGGTCTCCACCGCGCGCACGCCCGCGTCGTGGACGATTTTCAGCTGCTGGTCGAGCGAGCCTGCATTGCGCAGGGTGTACATCTGCACCGCGATCGGCTTCTGCGTGGTGGCCGCTTCGTCTGCGAAGGCGGGCAGGGCAGCGAGCAGCAGGATGAGACCTGCACTTCTACGGAAAAGAGCTTTCATCAACAGTTCCTCCCGGGATTCAACCGATGGCGGTCCAGGCGCGTGACCTGGCCGATGCAATGACGCGATCGACGATCCGCGCCGAGCGCAGGCCGTCTTCGAAGGTGGGCAGGCCTTCGAAGCGCTCGCCGTCAACGGCACGATAGGTGTCGGCGACGAACGCTTCGAAGCAGTGGCCGTAGCCCTGGGCATGCCCCGCTGGCAGCGGCGACAACCGGCGCTGTTCGGCACTGCCGGCACCCGGGCCGCGCACGAAGATTTCCTCGCGCTGCTCGGGCCGGCCGATCCACAGCCGCTCGGCATCCTCCTGGTTGAACGCCACGCTCGCATTGGCGCCATCGATCTCGAACCAGAGCCGGTTGTGGCGTCCGGCCGAGACCTGGCTGACCGTCAATGACGCCAGCGTGCCGGCGCCGGTCCTGAACATCGCTGCGGCCACGTCCTCGCTCTCGACCGCCTGCCTTGCGCCGCCTGTCGCCGGCGTGCTGAAGCTCTGGCCAGTGGTGGCGCTGCGCTCGGCGATGACCGTGGCGAACGCCGCGCTCGCTTCGGTGAAGCGTTCGCCACTGACCCATTCCACCAGGTCACACCAGTGCGAGCCGATGTCGGCGAACACGCGCGACGCGCCGCCCAGCGCCGGGTCAACCCGCCAGTTGTTGCTGGCCGGGTCCAGCAGCCAGTCCTGCAGGTAGCTGCCATGGATCAGGTGCAACGGCCCAAGTTCACCCTGCGCGATGCGTGCACGCGCCTCGCGGACCACCGGGTGGTAGCGGTAGACGAAGGGGACGGTGGCAACCAATCCGGTCGAGGCAGCCAGCGCCGCGAGCGCCCGTGCATCGTCCAGCGTCGTCGCCAACGGTTTCTCGCAGATCACGTGCTTGCCGGCTTCCAGCGCGGCCTGCGCCATCACGCGGTGCAGGTGGTTGGGCGTGCAGATGTGCACGACCTGCACCTGGGGGTCAGCGACGACGTCATTGATATCGCGATAGGCGTGCGGGACATTCCACGCGTGTGCCACCTCGCTCGCGCGCTGCGGCGACGAGGCCAGTACGCCGCGTACCGCGGCGCCCGCCAGCAGTGCCGCGCGGCGATGCACCGCGCCGATCATGCCGGTACCAACGATGGCGATTCCAAGGTGGGGCATCGGCCGGTCTCCTCAGGGTGTGTACGGCGCTGCAGCAGCTGCCGGGCGGTCGCGGAACAGCAGCAGGAAGGCGATCAGCACCACCAGTGCAACACCGGCCGGGAACAACCAGATCTGTTGCCAGTCCGGGCCTGCTGCGGTGGTGAAGTGCTCCACTACGGCACCGGACAGGAAGGTGCCGATCAGCATGCCCACGCCGTAGGTGGCCAGGGTGATGAAGCCCTGTGCGCTGCTGCGCGCGGCGGGGCCGGCATGGGCGTCGGTGTAGATCTGGCCGGTGACGAAGAAGAAGTCGTAGCAGATGCCGTGCAGCACGATGCCGATCACCAGCAGCGGGAAGCCGCTGCCCGCATCGCCGAAGGCGAACAGGGCGTAGCGCACCACCCAGGCGGCCATGCCGACCGCCAGCATGGTCTTCACCCCCAGCCGCACGAACAGGAAGGGCATGGCCAGCATCAGCAGCACTTCGGACACCTGGCCCAGCGACTGCAGGCCGGCGGCGCCCTGCACGCCCAGATCGTTGAGATACGGATTGGTGAAGTTGTAGTAGAACGACAGCGGAATGCAGATGGCGATGGAGGCCAGGAAGAACACCAGATAGGCACGCGATTTCAGCAGCCGCAACGAATCCAGCCCCAGGATCTGTCCCAGCCTGGCCTCGCGCTGCTGCGCCAGTGGTGGCGTGTGCGGCAGGGTGAACGCATACAGGCCCAGCACCAGCGATGCCGCCGCCGCCATCCGGAACGTCAGTTCAAGCCGATGCGCCTGTTCCCAGCCCAGCCAGCCGATCAGCACGCCTGCGACGATCCAGCCGACGCTGCCGGCCACGCGTACCAGCGGGAACTGCTTCTCCGGCGATTGCATGTGCCGCATCGCCACGCTGTTGGCCAGGGCCAGCGTCGGCATGAACAGCAGCATGTAGCCCATGACGCACGCGGAAAACACGCTGAAACTGGTGGCGGTGGAAGCCAGCCACATCAGCACCGCGCCAGCCAGGTGCAGTACTGCCAGGATGCGCTGCGCCGCGAAATAGCGGTCCGCGATCAGGCCGACCAGGAAGGGTGCCACGATGGCGCCGATGGACTGGCTGAGGAACGCGGTTGCCACCTGGCTCGCGCTGGCCTGCAAGGGGCCCTGCACAAGGTACGTCCCCAGGGTGACGAACCACGCCCCCCAGATGAAGAACTGCAGAAACATCATCGCGCCCAGGCGCGACATCGCGTGCGTCATGGCTTGCCCTCCCGGGGCGGAAATGGTTCAGATTCCCAGCATGCGGTGAAGTGATTCCAGATCCGTGCCGCTCCCGGCAAAATCGTCGAAGGCGCGTTCGGTTACATGGATGATGTGATCGCGGATGAAGGCGGCGCCCTCGCGTGCACCGTCTTCCGGGTGCTTCAGGCAGCACTCCCATTCCAGTACCGCCCAGCCCGGGAAGTCGTACTGCGCGAATCTGGAGAAGATCGCCTTGAAGTCGATCTGGCCATCACCGAGTGAACGGAACCGGCCCGGGCGATCGATCCAGTCCTGGTAGCCGCCATACACGCCGCTGCGCGCGCTGGGCCGGTACTCCGCGTCCTTCACGTGGAAGACGCCGATGCGCGCGTGGTAGCGATCGATGAAACCGAGGTAGTCCATCTGCTGCAGCAGCAGGTGGCTGGGGTCGTACAGGATCTTCGCGCGCGGGTGGTGATCGACCACGTCAAGGAAGCGCTCGAAGGTTGCGCCATCGTGCAGGTCCTCGCCCGGGTGGAGCTCGAAGCACAGGTCCACGCCACAGGTGTCGAAGACATCCAGGATCGGTCGCCAGCGGCGGCCGAGTTCGGCGAAGGCTTCTTCCACCAGGCCGGGCGGGCGCTGCGGCCACGGATAGAAATAGGGCCAGGCCAGTGCGCCGGAGAAGGTGGCATGCGCGGCCAGCCCCAGGCGCTGGCTGGCCTGAGCCGCCAGCCGCAGCTGCTCCACCGCCCACGCCTGGCGCGCCGGCGGGTTGCCGCGCACGTTCGCCGGTGCGAATCCGTCGAACAGGCTGTCGTAGGCAGGATGGACCGCGACCAGTTGCCCCTGCAGATGGGTAGACAATTCGGTGATCTGAAGGCCGTAACCGGCCAGCATGCCGGCAATATCGTCGCAGTACGCCTGGCTGCGTGCCGCCTCGGACAGATCGAACAGGCGGGGCGCGGAGGTGGGAACTTGTACGCCAGAATAGCCCAGACCCGCGGCCCATCCGGCCAGCGTGTCCAGCCGATCAAAAGGAGCTGTGTCGCCGATGAACTGCGCCAGGAACAGCGCTGGACCCTTGAGCGTCTTCAACGTGATTCGCCCTCGATGCAATCGATTGCATTATCCTAGCAGGGGCGCACGCAGGACCTGTTGTGCACTGCACAGCGGACGGGAGAACTAACGCCATGGCCACCATCTACGACATCGCAAAGCACGTCGGCGTCTCCGCCGGCACGGTGTCGCGGGCACTGTCCCGGCCGGACAAGGTCCTGCCGGCCACCCGTGCGCGCATCGAGCAGGCGGCCGCCGCGCTGGGCTATGTGCCCAACACGGTGGCCCGCACGCTCAAGACCCACCGAAGCGGCAAGATCCTGGTCACCGTCCCGGACATTGCCAATCCGTTCTTCGCCCAGATCCTTCAGGGCGCGGAGGACGCAGCGCAGGCGGTCGGCTACGCGGTCCTGCTGGGGGATACCCAGCATCAACCGGACCGCGAGGAGCGCTACGCGCAGATGCTCCGGCGAAACGAGGCCGACGGCATGATCGTGCTGGGGCATCGCCTGCCACCTACGGCGCGTGACATCGTTGAGCAACGCGGTTCCGCCGCACCGGTGGTCAACGGCTGTGAATTCGATCCCGCACTGGGGATTCCCAGCGTCCACATCGACAATGCCGCCGCCGCGCGCACGGTGATGGAACACCTGTATGGACTGGGACACGAACGGATCGCGGTGGTGGGAGGACCCCCCGACAATCCGCTGCACCAGCAACGGATGGAAGGGGTCCGGGCGGCGGGCAAGGCGCGTGGGCGCCTGCGCCAGCTGAACATCATGCCGGGTGACTTTTCGGTGGAGTCCGGCCATACAGCTGCGATGTCGATGTTGGCCGTCGCGCCGGTGCCGACTGCGGTCTTCTGTTTCAGCGACCAGATGGCGCTGGGCACTCTCGCTGCCTGCCGGGAGCTGGGCATCCGCGTGCCGGAGGACCTGTCCATCGTCGGCTTTGACGACCTGGCCTCCTCGCGCTACCTCACGCCGCCGCTGACGACGATCAGGCAGCCGATGCGGCAGATTGGCGAGCGCGCGGTCAACCTGCTGCTCGCCATCATCGAACAGGTCGATGTGCCGCTGCAGCAGACGCTGGAGTTCAGCTTCATGCTGCGCGGTTCCACGGCGGCCCCCAGGGGCGGGTGAACACCGCGCCACGGGGCGCCGCCTTGATCCCGAATTGACGCGAACCTGTCAGACTCACCGGCAGCCAGCCCGGCAAGGGCCGTAGCAGCAGGTGCGATCGCGCAGGAGGGGGCAATGCCATTCTTCACCGATTCGGCGGAAGGCGCGGTCGAAGGCATTGGCGCGGCACGTCGCATCGGCTGGATGCGTTTTGTCGGCAATGGACTGGGGGCGATCCCCATCGCGTCGATCATCCTCGAACGGCAGAATGGCGGATGGGCGTGGGTCCTGCTGCTGCTCAACGCGCTGGCGTGGCCCGCGCTGGCGCTGCTGCTGACCCGGCGCTCCCGCCAGCCGGCGCGCGTCCAGTTCCGCTGCATGGTGGCCGATTCCCTGTTCGGCGGCGGCTGGATCGCATTCATGGCGCTCAGTGCCGCGCCCAGCGCGCTGTTTGCCGCGCTGCTGGTGGCCGACAAGATCGCAGCCGGTGGCGTGCGCCTGGCGACGCGCGCCACGTTGGCGCTGCTGCTGGGCTTCGCACTCACCTGGTGGACGCTCGGCTTCCCATTCCAGCCGGTGACCTCGCAACGCACGATCATGCTGAGCATCCCGTTCCTGTTCGTGTATGGCATCGGGCTGAGCATTCTCAGCTGGCAGCTGGCCCGTCGGGTGAAATCGCAGAACCGCCAGTTGAAGCGGCTGAGCCGGATGGACCCGCTGGTGGAGCTGGCCAACCGCGGCTTCCTGATCGTCCGCGCGCAGCAGGCACTGGACAAGGCGCAGGGTCAGGGTGGTGTCGCCTGCCTGCTGATGCTTGATGTGGATGACTTCAAGCGCATCAATGACTCGCATGGTCATCGTGCCGGGGACGAAGTGCTGCGCCATATCGCGTCCACCTTGCGCGCCTTCGCCCGGCCCGGTGATACCCCTGCGCGGCTGGGAGGCGACGAGTTCGTGGTGCTGCTGCACGACTGTGCGCCCATCGATGCGATGCAGGTGGCCGAGCGGGTCCGCCTGCACCTGCTGGAAGCAGCACGGCAGGCAACACCGGGCATCGAGTTCAGCGTCAGCATCGGCATCGCGGCAACGCCGCGCGGTGGCAGCGTCGAGGACTGGCTGGCACTGGCCGACCGTGCGCTCTACCACGCCAAGCGCCAGGGCAAGAACAACGCCAGCTATGGCGAATAGTGGGCCGGGGGCGGTGGGCATACCGCAGAACGAGGGCGTAGCGCTCGTCCATGCTGTACCCGGAATCATCGCCACCAATCCTCTACCATGGGCCACCCCGCCCGGACGCACCGCCCATGCAAGACGCCCTCGTTGCACAGCCCAAGCCCCCCGTTGCGCGGATCGCGGCGTGGTTGATGATGTTGCTGGGCATGTGGCTGGCGTTGAAGCTGGGCCTGGTGGTGACCCTGCTGTCGGGGCTGCTGGTGTTCCAGCTGACCCACGTGCTGGCCTCCACCGTGGAAGGCAAGCTGCCGCCGGGACGAGCGCGGGCGATCGCGGTGATCGTATTGTCGGCCATCATCATCAGCGCGCTGGTATTGGCCGGCATCGGCGTGGCCTCGTTCTTCCGCAATGAGACCGGCGGCCCGGACGCGCTGCTGGCGCGCCTGATGGAGATCCTCAATACCTCGCGGCACCAGGTGCCGGCGCTGCTGCAACCCTACATTCCCGAAGACATGCCGGCGCTGCGCGCGGCGCTGAACGACTGGGCCGCCGAGCACCAGCGCCAGCTGGGCGTGGCCGGTACCTCGGTGGTGCAGGTGGGCGTGCGCGTGCTGATCGGCATGGTGCTGGGTGCGATGATCGCGCTGTACGACGAACTTCCCGTGCCCAAGATGGGGCCGTTGGCGCAGGAGCTGATCGGGCGCACCAGCCGCCTGGCCACCGCATTCCGCCAGGTGGTGTTCGCACAGGTGAAGATCTCGCTGCTCAACACCGTGTTCACCGCGATCTTCCTGCTGGGCGTGCTGCCGCTGTTCGGTGTGCACCTGCCGCTGTCCAAGACCCTGGTGTTGATCACCTTCGTCGCCGGCCTGCTGCCGGTGGTGGGCAACATCATTTCCAATACGGTCATCACCATCGTTGCGCTGTCTGTCTCGTTCTACGTGGCTGTGGCGGCGCTGCTGTACCTGATCGTGATCCACAAGCTGGAGTACTTCCTCAATGCGCGCATCGTCGGCGGTGAAATCCAGGCCCGCGCCTGGGAGCTGCTGCTGGCCATGCTGGTGATGGAGGCGGCGTTCGGCCTGCCCGGCCTGGTGGCGGCGCCGGTGTTCTATGCCTACGTGAAGCGCGAACTGGTCGACCAGCGCTGGATCTGACCCGGCGAAACCTGTCGCATCTGATCGGCTGGCGTCGGGGCGCCGGCATTGTCGGCGCGTTCGCGCGCGCTGCGCTATATCGCCCCTCGCGGATCGGGCGGCACTGGCTTGGCGCCGCCGGAGCCGGTCGCTACAGTGAGCCGCACTTCAGGGGAATTCTGCATGGCCGGCAAGGTATCGCCCATCAGGTTGCGGACCTGGGTCTGGATCCTGGCTGGGCTGTTTGTCGTGTGCACATTGCCGTTGATGGCCATCGCCCTGGTCCAGGGAACACTGCGCTACACCGACGCCGAAGGCAACCTGGCCAGCCTGCGGCAGCTGCGGCAGACCTTCGATCTTGCCAACCTGGCTTCGGCCGAGCGAGGCCCGGCCAACAGCCTGCTGGGGGCTGACCCGGCCGATGCCGCCGAACAGGCACGGCTGGCTGCGCAGCTGGCCGTCGCACGCCAGCGGGTCGACACTGCCCTGCTGCAGCTGGAGACCGTGTTCAAGGATGACCCGGGCGTGTACGACGAGCATCGGCTGCTGGCCAGCGCGCAGCGTCGCCTGAAGTCGGCGCGGGCTGCGGTCGATCATGTCGCGGCGCAACCGCATGACGCACGCCGTGTGGAGGAGGTGGAGCGTGCGATCAGCGGCATGTTCGCGGTGGTTGATCGCCTGCATCTGCTGACCTCGGCGCAGATCAACGCGCTGGTCAGTGCCGACCGTGAGGCGGCGATTCCGGCAATGCAGGGCCAGCTGTTGTTCGATCTTCGCGAGCATGGTGGCCGCCTGGCCTCGAACGTGATGGCGCCGGTGGCGGTACCGGGGGCGTGGCGCGAGGAACAGATGCGCGCTGCGCTGCAGACCGAGGGCCGCCTGCTGGAGCTGTGGCGGTTGGCGAGCAGCCACGAGTCGGTGTTCCGCAGCGACCCGGAATTGTCCTGGCACTGGGACATGGCGCGGCGGCAGCTCTTCGGTGAGTCACTGCCGATGATCGAGCAGCTGATCGAGGATGGCCGCCGTGGCGTGCCGCCGTCGTGGACCGCCGCCGCGTTCACCAATCGCTACGTGCCGACCCTGCAGTCGCTGGAGGCGCTGCGCGATGGCTACCTGAGCGTGTCCATCGCCCGCTTCGAACGCAGTCGCAACCGTGAGGCCATGCGTCTGGCCGTGCTGGTGGCGACCGCGCTGGGCACGCTGGTGGTGCTGGGCATGGCCCTGCGCATTGCCCACCTGCAGATCCTGCAGCCACTGCTGCAGGCGCAGCAGCAGGTGATCCAGCTTGCCTCGGATACCCCCGGTCCGGAGGAGAATGTCACCCACCCGCTGGCCGAGATGCAGCGCCTGTTCGATGCCATCGAAGTGCTGCGCGAGAAATCGCGCGAGCGTTCGGCGTTGACCAGCGAGCTGCGCCAGCTGGCCGGTACCGATGAACTGACCGGGTTGTTGAACCGGCGCGCGCTGGATGAGGTGGTGCAGCGGAGACATGCGGGGGGCGAGGCAAGCGCCGTGGTGATCCTGCTGGACGTGGATCGCTTCAAGGCCATCAACGATGGCCATGGCCATGAAGCCGGCGACGAAGTGCTGGTGCAGGTGGCGCAGTTGCTGCGGCACCACCTGCGGCGCAGCGACAACATCGCCCGCTATGGTGGCGAGGAGTTCCTGGTGCTGCTGGCCGACGGTGATCTGGCCGGCGGGCGCCAGCTGGCTGAATCATTGCGATTGGCGCTTCAGCAGATGGACATCGCGCTGGCCGGGGGCATCGTGCTGCGCGTGACCGCCAGTTTCGGGGTGGCCAAGGGCGGCACCGATTCGCTGGGCTGGCGCAGCCTGCTGCGTGCCGCCGATGCGGCCATGTACCAGGCCAAGGCACAGGGGCGTGACCGGGTACGGGTGGCGGGGGACGGTCGCATCACGCGCTGATGGCACGCGTCAGCCAATGCGTGCATGCACCCGTCGCAGCGTCTGCAGGATCGCCCGACGCGCGATGGGGCGTGCAGCTGCTGCAAACGCAGGTGGTGTGGTGAGCAGCGCGTCACGCACGCGCCACGCGCCCTATCTCGTTTTCTGTGAAGAAGTCGCCATGGACCTTCCACGCTTCGGTCACCGCTCTGCGCAGACGCTGGGATTCCACTTGATGAAGGACGACACCATGACCCAGCTCACCCTGCCCGAACTGGCCAGGAAGATGGCCGACATCGATTTCACCATGCTGCAGACCCGCGCCGGCGGAGAAATTGCCGGTCGTCCGATGAGCAACAACGGTGACGTGGACTACGACGGTGACAGCTGGTTCTTCACCACGGAAGACACCGACATGGTGCACGAGATTGAGGCTGACCCCGCCGTTGCGCTGGGTTTTTCCGGCAGCAAGTCGCTGCTGGGCAAGCCGCCGTTGTTCGTGCACGTGCAGGGAAGGGCGGCGCTGGTGCGCGATCGCGCTGTGATGCGCGAGCACTGGGTGAAGGATCTTGAGCGCTGGTTCGAGCAGGGCGTGGATACACCGGGGCTGGTGCTGATTCACGTGCGCGCCAGCCGCATCCACTATTGGGATGGCGAGGACCAGGGCGAAATGGCCGTCTGACCCGGCAGCGGGAGGCTGCTGGCGGCCATCGCGGCCATTGCGCGGCGCGCCAGGCCTTTGCCATCCTCCCCGCTGTTTTCCGTAGCGTGGAATCCCGATGCGTCCTGCGTTCTTCTGGCTGGCTTTGGCCCTGCTGCCCACACTGGTGGTGGCGCAACCCGCGCGTGCGCCCAAGGCCAAGGCCCCGGCGCAGGATCCCTTCAGCGAGCTGTTCGATACCGCCTGCATGCAGCACATCGGGGCCCCGGCGCGGTTGCAGTCGCTGATGGAATCCAATGGGCTGTCGCCGCTGCAGCCGGCCGAAGCCGCCACGCTGTTGCAGGGGCAATCGGGCGTGGCGTGGATGGTGCCGCTGGCCAGTGGCCGCTATGCGGTGAGCTGGGCTGACGATGGAACGTGTACGGTCTACGCCGAGAAGGCCGACGCGGCGGTGGTGCAGAAGGGGTTTGCCCGGTTGGTGCAGGCCGCACCGAAGCCGTTGCAGGTACGGTCGCTGCCAGGGCGTGGGCCACTGTCGGCCGATCAGGTGGCCATCCAGTACGGCTGGGCTACGCCGGGGCAGGGCAAACTGCAGGTGCGCTTCCGCCTGGTCACGCGGCAGGCGGCCGAAGCCGGGGTGCAGGCCATGGCCTCGGCCGCCCCTGGCGAAGCGATGCAGGCACTGGGCGCACCTGGGCCCTGACAGGGGCGACGCTCGCGATTCAGCCTTTCACGCGGCATGTGATATATCGTTTATCGATAAATCCACCCCGGGGCGGCGAGGCCACCCCAATGCCGGAGGCCGCTTGACCGCTCGTCCCGCCCGCGCCAGCCTCGCGCGAGGCTTGTTCACCTTGGCCCAGGCCGCCGTACAGGCCGTCCGGGCGATGTGCTGGCTGGGCATCCTGGCCGCACTGCTGGCCGTGCCACTGGTCGCCCACGACCGCCGCTGGCTGCTCGACAGCGTGCACGATGCCGCTGCTGCGGCCGCGCATGGGAACGATCTGTTCCTGCATTTCTGCCTCGGCCTGGGCGCGATCGTCGCGCTGCTGGTGCTGTGCCTGCTGTTCCTGCGGCACCTGCTGCGGCTGTTGAAGTCGGCTGCGCGCGAGCGGCCGTTCACCCACGCCAACGCACAGCGCCTGCAGCGCATGGCCTGGCTGATGCTGGCGATGGAGCTGCTGTCGATCCTGATCGGCGCCTACGCGGCCTGGATGGGCCCGGATTTCACCTGGATGGAGGTCGGCGGTGGCATGTCGATCACTGGCTTGGTGGCCGTGCTGATGCTGTTCGTGCTGGCGCGCGTGTTCGCCGTGGGCGCAGCGATGCGCGATGACCTCGACGGTGTCATCTGATGGCAATCGTCATTACCCTGGACCGCATGCTGCAGGAAAGGGGCATGACCCTGTCCGAGCTGGCCGGGCGCATCGACATCACCCTGGCCAACCTGTCGATCCTGAAGACCGGCAAGGCGCGCGCCATCCGCTTTTCCACCCTTGATGCGATCTGCCGCGAGCTGCAGTGCACGCCCGGTGACCTGCTCGGGCACGACCCGGCGCAGGCACATGACGCTGACTGAGCGGTCGCTCTTTTCCCTTATCTACTGACGAAACGGACCTGAAATGGAATGGTTGGCTGACCCCTCGATCTGGATGGGCCTTGCAACCCTGGTCGTGCTGGAGATCGTTCTCGGCATCGACAACCTGGTGTTCATCGCGATCCTTGCCGACAAGCTGCCGCCGCACCAGCGTGACCGCGCGCGGGTGATCGGCCTGGCGCTGGCCTTGCTGATGCGGCTGGTGCTGTTGGCCGCACTGGCCTGGATCATGAAACTGACCGCGCCGCTGCTGACGCTGTTCGACCACAGCTTTTCCGGGCGTGACCTGATCCTGCTTGGCGGTGGCCTGTTCCTGCTGTTCAAGGGCACCATGGAACTGCACGAACGGCTGGAAGGCCGCGAACACCACGAGGACGGCAAGAAGGTCTACGCCAGCTTCGCAATGGTGGTGGCGCAGATCGTGGTGCTCGACGCGGTGTTCTCGCTGGACTCGGTGATCACCGCGGTCGGCATGGTCGACAACCTGGGTGTGATGTATGCGGCCGTGACGATCGCCATGGCGCTGATGCTGCTGGCCAGCAAGCCGCTGACCCGCTTCGTCAACAAGCATCCCACCGTGGTGGTGCTGTGCCTGGGCTTCCTGCTGATGATCGGCTTCAGCCTGGTGGCCGAAGGACTGGGCTACAAGATCCCCAAGGGCTACCTGTACGCGGCGATCGCCTTCTCGATCCTGGTCGAGGCGTTCAACCAGTGGGTGCGTTTCAACCGCGAGCGCAACGAGCGCCGCCTGCCGTTCCGCCAGCGCACCGCCGATGCCGTGCTGCGCATGCTGGGCGCGCGCCCGGCCAATGGTCACGACGATGAAGGGGGGGACGGGCAGGTGGACACTGCAGAGCGCCTGCAGCCGGCCGAACACGAGATGATCCGCAGCGTGCTGGGCCTGGCCGATCGCCCGGTGTCGAGCGTGATGACGGTGCGTGCCGACGTGCAGTGGATCGACCTGGCGCGTGGGCAGGAGGATGTGGTGGCACGCCTGGTGGCGTCGCCGCACACCCGCCTGCTGGTGGGTGAGGGTGACCTGGACAGCCTGCGTGGCGTGGTGCAGAGCCGCGACCTGCTGGCCGACCTGCTGCAGGGCAGGCCGCTGCAGTTGGAGGGCAACCTGCGCGAGCCGCTGTACGTGCTGTCCAGTGCCAGCGCGCTGCAGGCGCTGGAACTGATCCGCCAGCACCCGGTGCCGTTGGCGGTGGCGGTGGACGAGTACGGCAGCGTGGAAGGCCTGGTGACCGCCAACGACCTGCTGGCGGCCATTGCCGGTGACCTGGTCGATACCCAGGACGAGCGCTATGGCGTGGTCGCGCAGGGCGAGGACCAATGGGAGGCCGACGGTGCGCTGACTCTGGACGACCTGCAGCGGCTGGCCGGCGTATCGCTGCCGCGCAGTGCCGACTACATGACCATCTCCGGGCTGGTGCTGGAGCAGTTGGGTCGGCTGCCGGACATCGGCGATGTGGTGGAGGTGGCGGGTGTGCGCATCACCGTGCTGGCGATGGAGAAGCGCCGCATCGCCCGCCTGCGGGTGCAGCGCCTCGACGGAATGGCCTGACCCACCTGTTGATGTAGAGCCGAGCCCATGCTCGGCTGCATGTTGAGAAGCCGAGCATGGGCTCGGCGCTACACAACGCCGCCCGCAGCCGTCACCATGGCGGCCCCCACTTTCCCTCCCGGATGGTTGCAGTGCTGAGTACGATCGGTTTGTTGATGGGCCTGTATGTGGCCTGGCGCCTGTTCTGGCCACTGCGCATGCCCCCCTGGCAGAAGGTCGTGCTGTCGCTGCTGCTGGTGGGCGTAGCCGTGCAGCTGCGTATCGTCGCCACGTTCTGGGGCACGATGGCCTCGCCCGAGATTCCGAAACTGGCCATCGCCACGCTGGCTACCGGCTCCACGGCGGTGTTGCTGTTGGCGTTGCTGATGCTGGCGATGGATGCGGGCCTGCTCGCGTCCCGCCTGCTGCGCTGGCCACGTGCGGTAGCCGCATTGCGCACGCGGCGCTTGCGGCCGGCGGCCGGCGTGCTGGCGCTGCTGGTCAGTGGTTATGGTGTCAGCCAGGGCATGGCGGTGCCTCATGCCCGGCAGATCGAGGTGAGCATTGCCGGGCTGCCAGCGGCGTTCGACGGCTATCGCGTGCTGCAGCTGACCGACATCCATGCCAGCCGTCTGCTGACCGGCGACTGGGTGCGTAGAGTGGTGGCCGAGAGCAACGCGCTGAAGCCGGACCTGATCGTGATCACCGGCGATCTGATCGATGGCAGCGTCGAGGCCCGTCGCGACGACGCGCGTCCGTTGGCCGATCTGCAGGCGCCGGACGGCGTCATTGCCATCACCGGCAACCACGAGTACTACGCGCAGTACCAGGCATGGATGCAGGCGTTCCGCGCGCTGCACATGCAGGTGCTGGAGAACAGCCACCTGCAGGTGCGACGCGGTGATGCGGCGCTGACCATCGCTGGTGTCACCGACCCGGTGGCGGCGCGTTATGGCCTGCCGCTGCCGGATCTGGACGCCGCCTTGGCCGGCGCCGATCCCACCGCGCCCGTGATCCTGCTCGATCACCGCCCGCGTAATGCACGCTCGGCAGCAGCGCGCGGCGTCAAACTGCAGCTGTCCGGGCATACCCACGGCGGGCAGATCATCGGCATGGACCAATTGGTGAAGCGGGCCAATGGTGGCTTCGTCTCCGGCCGCTACGACGTGGATGGGATGACCCTGTACGTGAGCAATGGCGCTGGCCTGTGGGCCGGATTCCCCGCGCGCATCGGGGTGTCCTCGGAAATCACCCTGATCACGCTGCGCCGCGCCCCGTGACCTGAAGTGGGGCATATCCCCTTTCCGCAGGGAATTCGCTGCCTATCGTGCTGGGATCCCTCTGTAGAGCCGAGTCCATGCTCGGCTGAGCCAGGGGCAGCCGAGCATGGGCTCGGCTCTACAGGTAACCGCCTCCTCAAGAACTCCGCAGCGGTGGCCGCGCATGCGCATTGCGCCGCAGCGACTGCGCCCGCTTGGCGATCGCACGCACCACGACAGCGGTGAAGAGCAACGCGGAGGGTACCGCGTACCAGAAGTTGCCGGGCACGCGCTTGAAGTACGAATAGGTGAACACTGCGGCGATGATCCACATGCCGGTCACGTGCAGGCGACGCCACACGGTGGGGCCCATGCGGCGGGCGATGCCACGATGCGAGGTGATGGCCAGGGCGAGGATGGCTACATAGCCGATCGTGCCCGGCAGGTTGGCCAGGGCCGAGCGTGCCGGCCAGAACGCGGGGTTGAGGATGCCGAAGGCGGTGATCGCCACCGCATGCAGCAGGTGCGAGAACGCGAATGACAGGCCGATGATGCGCCGCTCGCGCAACATGTGCTGGGTGAACGGGCCGGGCAGCAGGCTGGCGAACGACGATGCGGTGAACGCGGCCAGGAACAGCAGGAACGACGTGCGTGCAGTGACCCGGATCGCCGCGCGGCTGCCCTCGACCACGTCGGGCTGCAGGGTGAACGCCGCCAGTGCGACGGCGATCAGGACCACAGCCATGGTCACGAAAAGGCGCCAGCCGTGCAGGAAGGAAGTGTTGGAAGCAGCCATGATCAAACCTCGAATCAGACAGGGGTAGTGCCGGCCGCTGGCCGGCAGTCGCAGAACCCGGCCAGCGTGACCAGCACGCCGGCCGCGCATAGTTCGCCCAGCAAGGGCGTGGCCACCACGCGCAGTTCGTCGGCGGCCACGCCATGCGCATCGGCCAGTGCGTTCAGCGCGTCATCCACGTGGGTACCGTCATCAGCGAAGGCCGACAGCAGCGCATACGCCAGTGGTGCCAGTTCCTCGACCTGCAGCTGGTAGTCCGCCAGGCGGCGCAGCAGCAGAAGCGTCGGCTCGCTGGCGGCGGCATCGTCCAGCGCGGCGTCCTCATGCACCGGCCACCGGTAGCCCAATACCCGCACCAGCGGCGACAGCGCCAGCACATCGCTGCCCGCCGGCATGGACTGCAATGAATGCCCGGCATCACGTGCCTCGATGTGCAGCGTCTGCTGCATGCTTTCGTAGTGCGCCAGTTCCGCCGCCCAGCCGGGCAGCGCGAACGCATACTGCACAGCCAGCCACGCAGCGAACTCGCTTGCGATCTGCGGGAACAACGGGGTCTGGCAGACGTGATGTGCGTAGTAGTGCTCGACCAGACCGCGCCAGCGCGCTTCGCCCAGCTGTTCCAGCAGTCGCGGCAGGCTGCCTGCCAAAAGGGTGTCCAGGCTGTCGATGCACAGGCGGCGGTAGACCGCCATCCGCCGTGCCTCGACGCCATCGGGCGCAGGCATCGACGGGTCCCGTACATGATCGGCCCAGCGCCGTTGCACGATGGCCAGCGACTCAGCCATGGGCCACCTCCTGCCAACGTGCCTCAACCTGCGCCTGGCGGATGTGCGCAACCTCGGCCAGCAACTCCGCCAGCGGCGGAAAGTTGAAGTCGCGTTCGAGCAGCGTGGGGCGCACGCCCAACCGCGCATAGGCCTCGCGCAGGAGCGCCCAGACCACGCCTTTCACCGGCGCCCCATGGGTATCGATCTTGAAGCCGTCGTCTTCATCGAAGTGGCCCGCTACGTGCAGCGAGGCGACACGGTGGGACGGCACGCGAGCCAGGAATTCGAAGGCGTCGTAACCGTTGTTGCAGGCATTGACGAAGACGTTGTTGACGTCCAGCAGGAGGTCGCAGTCGGCTTCGGCGAGCACGGCGTTGATGAAGTCGATCTCGCTCATGTCCGCGCCGGCAACGGCGTAGTAGGAAATGTTCTCCACGGCGATGCGTCGGCCCAGCATGTCCTGCACCTGGGCGATACGGCCGGCGACATGGTGAACGGCCTCGGCGGTGAACGGCAGTGGCAGCAGGTCGTAGACATGGCCACCGGCGGCGCAGTAGCTCAGGTGTTCGCTGTACAGCTGCACCTGGTGCAGGTCGAGGAAGGCACGGGTCTGTGCCAGCAGGGTGCGATCCAGTGGATCAGGACCGCCCAGCGACAGCGACAGGCCGTGGCAGGTCAAGGGGTGGCGCTCGCTGAGTTGGCGCAGCGCGTCGCCGTGTGCACCGCCGACGCCGATCCAGTTGTCGGGGGAGACTTCGAGGAAGTCGATGGCACCGGCCGGCATGGCCAGCAGTTCGTCGATCAGGCCACGGCGCAGGCCAAGACCGGCGGCATGGGTGGGCAGGGGCAGGGACATGGCGGATGCTCCACAGAGAGCGCCGCCTTGAAGGCGGCGCCGGGTGAACGTCGATCAATCGGCAACGCGGGAGAACAGGCCCTTCGGCATCGGCTTGCCGTTGGCGGTGTAGACGCTGCGCAGATAGTCGTGCGCTTCCTGCTCGCTGATGTAACCGTCGTGGTCGGTGTCGATGCGGTCGAACTCGGCGGCACGCTTGGCGGCCACAGCGTTGAATTCGGCACGCGAGACCTTGCCGTCGTGGTCGCGATCAGTGCGGGCAAACGAGGCGTCGCCGCACTTGCCTTCGCCACACTGGCCCTCGGCCACCTTGGCCTTGCCGGCGGGCTTGCCGGTGGTGGCCTTGTTGGCCCCGCACTTGCCTTCACCGCACTTGCCTTCGGCGGCGGCGCTCATGGCCGCCGCGCTGATCGCCAGCGGCTGGATCGCCGCGGCCTGGCCGGCCAGCAGCAGGCCACCGGCCAGGGCGATGCCGATGGCACCGATGCGCGGCAGGCGGGAGGAAGAGGTGTTCTTGGTCGAGATGGACATGGTGGTGACTCCTTGGGAAAGCACGCGGGGCGTGCGGGATGGACGCCGCCGAAGAGGCGACGGAAAGCGAAACGCGCGGGAACAGGGGAGTCGGCTCAGGCGGCGCGGCGACAGCGCAGCAGATGGCCCAGCAGCAGCACACCGCCGAGCAGGGCACCGCCGAAGCCGATGCCGGGCAACAGCGCGGCAACCGGCAGCAGCAGGGCGATCAGGCTGACGCCCCAACCCAGGCCGTCATTGCCTGCCGTGGCACGGCCGGGGCCGGCCAGCAGCCGGTCCACGCTGAGTGCGCCACCGCCGTTGAGGATCAGTGGCAGCAGCATGGCCAGGAACAGCAACGGCAGCTTGAAGTTGCCGTAGCCCTGGTCGGTGATCGCATAGCCCTGCCAGAGTTGACCCAGGCCGTTCCATTGGTCGGGCCAGTGCACGGCGGCGATGGCAACGATGGTGAGTACCCAGAACACGTAGGCCACCGAGCGCGTGGCCAGGCCGAGCAGCAGCATCACTGCACCCACCAGTTCCAGCCACGTGGCCAGCTGCCAGTTCAGCGACGCGGGCAGTGTGGAGAACGGGAACGGGAAGCGGCCTTCCAAGTCGGCGAACCAGTTCTGGCCGCCCAGCTTCTCGCGGCCGGATTCAAAGAACTCCCAGGCCAGCAGGGTGCGCAGCGCCAACGGCGAGAGCCAGCGGCCGACGGCGTCCAGGCGGGGCGTATACACGGAAGAAGCGGTGCTGATCATGGTGGTGTCCTGCGGGCCAGTGGTCGATGGAAGCCATTCCAGGCGGCGCAGGTATCGGCAACGTGTGCCGTTGCCCGGGGTTTTGTCAGCGACTGTGGCCGCGGCCGGGGTTTCGTACAGTCAGATACAAAGACGATGCGCTGATGCGCATCGGGGCGTTGCGCGCCCGCGTGCGGGCAGCGATATCCACCCGAAAGCGCCCGGCCAGGACCGGCGCGCGAATGTATCCCACTGTAGAATCCCGCCTGCGCCCTACAGTCCGGTACAACTCCGCGCTGCGGAGAAACAGCGCCGATACACCGGCAGGCGGAAATGGCCACTCCCAACTCCGGAGTGCCCCCCATGATCCGTACCTGCTTGCTGGCCGCCGCTCTCGCCCTCGCCGCCGCCCCTGCCTTCGCTGCCCAGGCCGATACCGTTGCACCGCCCACCGTCATCCTGGTGCACGGCGCGTTCGCTGATGGCTCCAGCTGGAGCAAGGTCATCAGCACCCTGCATGACTGGAAGCTGCAGGCGGTGGCCGTGCAGAATCCGCTCACCTCGTTGGCCGACGACGTCGCCGCCACCCGTCGTGCGATTGCCGCTGCGCCTGGCAAGGTGGTGCTGGTCGGCCACAGCTGGGGTGGCACGGTCATCACCGAAGCGGGCAATGACCCGAAGGTGCAGGCGTTGGTGTACGTGGCCGCGTTCGCACCGGATGCAGGACAGTCTTCGGCGCAACAGGGCGAGGGTTTCCCGGTTGGCCCGGGCCTGGCCCGACTGCAGGAAAGGGATGGCTACCTGACGTTGCCGGCTGATGCCGTCGCCCAGGACTTCGCCCCGGACGTGATGAAGAAGTCGGCCGCACTGCTGTACAGCACGCAGGTCCCGTTGAAGGCCAGCGCGCTGGGCGAAGTAGTGAACGTTGCGGCGTGGCGCAGCAAGCCGAGCTGGTACGTGCTCAGCCGCGATGACCGCATGCTGTCGCCGCAGCTGCAGGCCGCCACCGCCAAGCGCATCGGTGCACAGCTGCAATCGATCGGCAGCAGCCATGTGTCGCTGCTTTCGCATCCGGCGCAGGTGGCCGACAGCATCCTGGAAGCGGCGGGAGTGAAGCCGGCCGAATTGCCGCTGGCCGAGCAGGGGGGCTGAACGATGGCCGCCCTGCGTGTGTATGCGCTGCCGTTGCTGCTGAGCCTGCTGGGTGGGGCTGCGCTACTGATGGCCTGGCCCAGCCCGGAGGCCGACGCGCAGCCGGCACAGGCCGTTCCTGCTGCCGGGTTCGACGGTGGCGGGCCCTGGCACAACAGCCCACCGCTCACACTGAAGCAGTTGCGGGGGCAGGTGGTGCTGGTCGAGTTCTGGACCTACACCTGCAGCAACTGCCTCAACGTGGCGCCGTATGTTCACCGGTGGCATGCACGCTACGCGCCGCAGGGTCTGAGGGTGATCGGCGTGCATACGCCGGAGTTTGCCCATGAAGGGCTGCCCGGCAACGTGCGCAAGGCCATCGCACGGTTGGACATCACCTGGCCGGTGGTGCAGGACAACCAATTCCGGATCTGGAACGCCTGGCGCAACCGCTTCTGGCCCGCACTGTACCTGCTCGACCGGCAGGGGCGGGTGGTCTACCGCCATTACGGCGAGGGCGACTACGCACGTACCGAAAGCGAGATCCAGCGCCTGCTGGCCAGCCCCTGAGCCGCGCTACCATGGCCGCGCAGCGCGGCCCTGACCTCCGTCTTCATCGAGAACGCAATGAACCATGTACCGCACATCCTGGTCGTCGACGATGACAGCGACATCCGCCAGATGCTGGCCGACTACCTCCAGCGCAACGGCCTGCGCGTGAGCCAGGCCGACGGTGGCCGGGCCATGCGGGCGCTGATGGATACCCATGCCGTGGATCTGGTGGTGCTGGACGTGATGATGCCGGGCGAGGACGGGCTGAGCCTGTGCCGCAACCTGCGCGCCGGCAAGCATCGGGCGGTACCGGTGGTGCTGCTGACCGCGCGCGACGACGAGACCGACCGCATCATCGGCCTTGAAATGGGCGCCGACGACTACGTGACCAAGCCCTTTTCTTCGCGCGAGCTACTGGCACGCATCAATGCGGTGATCCGTCGCA
The DNA here is from genome assembly GCF_030985515.1 of Stenotrophomonas sp. Sm10. Classification (NCBI taxonomy): domain Bacteria; kingdom Pseudomonadati; phylum Pseudomonadota; class Gammaproteobacteria; order Lysobacterales; family Lysobacteraceae; genus Stenotrophomonas; species Stenotrophomonas sp. Sm10. The sequence continues at coordinate 104,388 of NZ_JAPTFO010000002.1, read as the reverse complement.
CGCAGATGCTGCCGCCGAACCTGCAGGTGAGCGAAGCCGGCCGCCAGTTGGCCTTCGGCGAGTGGCGCCTGGATACCACCGCCCGCCACCTGCTGGATGCACAGGGCACCGCGTATCCGCTCAGCGGCGCCGAGTTCCGCCTGTTGCGCGTGTTCCTCGATCACGCCAATCGGGTGCTCAGCCGCGACCAGCTGCTCAGCCTCACCCAGGGCCGTGATGCCGAACTGTTTGATCGCTCGATCGACCTGCTGGTCAGCCGCGTGCGCCAGCGCCTGGGTGATGACGCGCGCGAGCCGACCTACATCAAGACCGTGCGCAGCGAAGGGTATGTGTTCAGCCTGCCGGTGCAATTGCTGGGGCCGGACGAATGAACACCGCCGCACGTCGTCCACGCTGGCCGCGCACGCTGTCGGCGCGTCTGCTGCTGGTGCTGCTGGGCGGACTGGCCCTGGCCCACGCACTGTCCTTCGGCCTGCTGTTCTTCGAACGCTACCAGTCCACCCGCAGCATGATGCTGCGCAACCTCGACGAGGATGTGGCAGTGAGCGTCGCGCTGCTGGAACATTTGCCTGCGGAGCAGCGTGAGGCCTGGGTGCCGCGGCTGGAGCGGCGCACCTACCGCTATCTGCTGCGCCCGGCCGCGGCCGGACCAGGGCTGCAGACCGATCGTGCGCGCCAGGTCACGGCGATCATCGACGACAGCCTGCAGCACCGCTATCCGTTGCAGGCGCGCCAGGTGGCTCGCCTGCCGGAGCGGTTCGAGGTGGAACTGCGCCTGCACGACGGCACACCCTTGACCATTGAAGTCACCCCGTCGGGCCTGCCGCTGGCGCGTTGGTTGCCCGCCGTGCTGCTGCTGCAGCTGGCGCTGCTGCTGGTGTGCGCGTGGCTGGCAGTGCGTCTGGCCATGCGCCCGCTGCAGCAGTTGTCGCATGCGGTGGAGCATCTGCAGCCGGGCAAGGACGGGCCTGCACTGCCTGAAGATGGCCCTGCGGAAGTAGGCGGCGCAGCAGCCGCACTCAATGCCCTGCAGACACGCATTCGTGGCCATGTCAGTGAACGCCTGCAGATCCTGGCCGCGATCTCGCATGACCTGCAGACCCCCATCACGCGCATGAAGCTTCGGGTGGAGACCCTGCCTGAAGACAGCACCCAGCAGCGCCTGCTGGCCGACCTCGATCACCTTGGGCAGCTGGTGCGTGAGGGCGTGGCCTATGCGCGCAGCAGCCACGTTGCCGCTGGCGCGCCGGTGTCGATGGACCTGGGCGCGTTCCTCGCCAGTGTGGTCGGCGACTACGAGGACATGGGCAAGCCGGTCACTGGCGGTGCGCCCGCTGGACTGGTCGTGCAGACCTGGCCGCAGCCGCTGCGCCGCGTGGTCGGCAATCTGGTCGACAACGCATTGCGCTACGCCGGCGCCGCCGAGATCGAGGCGGGCCGCGATACGGCCGGAAGGGTGTGGATCAGCATTTCCGACCGTGGCCCCGGCATTCCCGAGGACCAGCTGCAGGCAGTGCTGGCACCGTTCCACCGGCTGGAGAGCTCGCGCAACCGCGATACCGGAGGGACCGGTCTGGGACTGGCCATCGCGGTGCAGCTGGCGCAGTCGCTGGGTGGTTCGCTGAGGTTGCACAACCGCGAGGGTGGCGGGCTGCGGGCGGAACTGCAGCTGCCGGGCTGAGTTGCCCGGCCTTGTGTTCCAGCAAGGATGCTTCTGCTTCGGCCTTGGCGGTGAGCGCTTCACCGGTCATGAAACCCAGTGCATGCACGCAGTCGACAGCCGATGACCGGCATTTCACCCCGTCCATGCCACGCTGCGCGGAACCTGCCCAACCGGGACCGAGGCTGTTGAAGGCGAACACGCAATGACTGCGGCGCGGCAGCGCTCGATGTGGGTGGCGGGCCTGTCCACGGTGGTGGAGTGGTACGACTTCACCCTGTACCTGTACTTCGCCACGGTGCTGTCGCGGGTGTTCTTCGGCGGTGGCGACCAGGCGTTGCTGGTGACCTTGGCTGGCTTCGCGGTGTCCTACCTGATCCGTCCGCTGGGCGCGCTGTGCTTCGGCCACCTGGGCGACCGCCTGGGCCGGCGCTGGATGCTGCTGGCTTCGATGGCGTTGATGGCAGCGGCGATGCTGGCCACTGCACTGCTGCCGACAGCGGCCACGGCCGGTACGACGGCTGGCGTGCTGCTGCTGATCCTGCGCTGCGTGATGGCGTTTTCGGTGGGCGGTGAGTACACCGGGGTGGTGGCGTACCTGCTGGAAAGCGCACCGGCGCGACGACGTGGCCTGGTGACCTCGCTGGCCTCGGCCGCCAGCGAAGTGGGCGCCCTGCTGGCGGTAGCGATCTCTGCACTTACCGTCGCGCTGCTGCCCACACCGCAGCTGGACAGCTGGGGCTGGCGGATTCCGTTCTTCGTTGGGGCTGCGCTCGCGCTGGTGATCCTGGTTGCGCGTTCGGGCATGCACGAGTCGCCGGAGTTCGAGCGCCAGCGGCGCGAGGGCAGCATCCCGGCCACGCCACTTCGGCACGTGCTGCGCCACCACCCGCTGGCGGTGGCGCGCACCTTTGCGATCTCCGCCTTGGGCTCGATCACCTACTACGTGGGCATCACCTATGTACCGGCGTTCCTGCACGCACGGGGGCATGATGAAGGCGATGCGCTGTGGTTGTCGACGATCGCGGCGGTGGCGGTCATTGCGATCACGCCGCTGTGCGGCGCGTTGTCCGACCGCTTGGGACGGCGGCCGATGCTGTTGGGTTTGACCGTGCTGGCAGCGCTGCTGCCGCTGTCCCTGTTCGCGTGGATGGCGCAGGCGACCGCACTGGGCATCGCGCTGGCGGCGGTAGTGCTGGCCTGCGTGGCCGGTGGCATCAGCGCGGTGGCGGCGCCGGCCACGGCCGAGCAGTTCCCCGGCGAAGGCAGGGTCAGCGGGCTGGCACTGGGGGTAACCATGGCCACTGCATTCTTCGGTGGCGCAACGCCGTGGCTGGCGCAATGGTGGGTGGAACGCAGCGGCTGGGCGGCGGCACCGGGCGCGATGATCGCGCTGGTGGCAGTGCTGGTGCTTCCGGTGCTGTGGACCCTGCCCGAGACCGTCCCAGGCAGGGCCAGACGCTAGCCGATCAGACCTTCAGGGTCTGCTCGATGTCGGCCAGCACCGCGGCCGCATCCACGCCGATGGCAATCGACTGCACCACGTGGCCGTCCCACACGCTCGGGCCGAAGGCCAGGCCTTCCGGCTTGGGAATGGTCATGCCGCGGGCAACGCCGTCGGTGGCCACGCGCACGCTGGCGCGCTCGAACTGGAACAGCTCCGGGCGGGTCAGCGCGATGCACGCGCAGCAGTCGTGCACGACCATGCCCTTGTGGCCGGCCTGCAGGTAGAAGTCGACGTAGTCCTGTGACAGTGCACGGACCAGCTCGGCGTCGGCACCGCCGATGGCGGCCAGCGTGTCCAGGCCGTCACGGTCCATTTCCACGCAGGTGGTGACGTCCAGGCCGATGGCGGTCACCGGCCAGCTGGCGGTGAACACCACGTCGGCCGCTTCGGCATCGCCCCAGATATTGGCCTCCGCAGCCGGGGTGATGTTGCCGTTGACGTGGAAGGCGCCACCCATGATCACCACGCCGCGTACCAGGCCGGCGATATCCGGCGCCTGCTGCAGGGCCAGCGCGAGGTTGGTCATGCGGCCGACCGCGACCAGGGTCACTTCGCCCGGATGGGCGCGGACCAGGTCGATGATCAGCTGGTGGGCGGGGCGGGTGTCGGCGGCCACGTCCAGTTCGGCCGGCACCGGGTAGTTGCCCAGTCCGTTGTGGCCATGGATGTGGACCGGCCAGGCTTCCGGGGTGGCTTCCGGCTGCAGCGGGCCACCGGCGCCGCGCGCGACCGGGGCGGCAAAGCCCCAGGCCTGCTTCAGGTACAGCGCGTTGTGCGTGGTTGAGTCCACCGAGGCATTGCCGAAGGTGGTGGTGACGCCGATCAGATCGATCTGGGCGTGCTTGTGCAGGTACAGCAGGGCCAAGGCGTCGTCGACGCCCGGGTCGGTATCGAAAATGACTTTCAGCATGTTCTTGTTCTTCTTCTTCCGTGTGGTGCGAGGGGCGCCGGCGGCCTGGAAGCAGGCCGGCGCGCCCCACATTGTCCCATCTTCATGACAGGCAGGGCCATTGCCGGGGCAGCAGGCCATAATGCCCCCAATCCGAGCACGGAGTCGCCGAATGCTGATCGCCGCCCTTCTGCTGGTCCTGCTGGTGCTGGGCCTGAACGCCGTGGCTACCGTGGTGATCGCCAAGCGTGATGGCCTGTCGGCGGGCGGCCGGACGGTGCAGCTGCTGATGGTCTGGCTGCTTCCCCTGGTCGGGGCCATCGTGTGCCTGGCGGTGGCCACGGCCGACGGCTCCGGGATCCGGGGCGACAACAGTCCCGGCAGTGGCTACGACCATCCGGGCGGCCATTCCGGCGACAGCTACAGCCATCACAGCCACAGCAGCTTCGACTGCAGCAGCGACGGTGGCAGCGGTGACGGTGGCAGCTGCGGTGGTGGCGATTGACGAGATGTTCCGGGACGCCGGCCAAGGTCACGTCCTGGTAGTGCCGGCCGCTGGCCGGCAACTCATCCGCTCAACCGCCGCCTTCGGTCGGCAAGGGCGCCGGCACGTTCAACAGCCCGCCCGCTGCCACATAGGCGGCCAATGCCTGGCCCTGGCTGAGCAGATGGCGCTCCATGGTGCGTTCGGCGGCCTGCGCATCGCGGCGGCGGAAGCACTCCATCAGCTCGCGGTGTTCGGCCAGCGATTGCGCGGTGCGCCCCGGGGTCAGCAGCTGGCGGCCGCGATGCATCTTCAGGATGCGGTGCAGGTCGTGGGTGATGCGGATCAGCCACGGGTTGCCGGCGTAATGCTGCACGGTTTCGTGGATCAGGTAGTTGTTGCGGTAGTACTCGGCGATGTTGCCCTCGGCCGCCGCCGCTTCCATCGCTGCATGCAGGGCCTCCAGTTGTTGCACGCCGGCATCGTCGATGTGCCTGACCGCCTCGTGTGCGCAACGGCCTTCCAGCATGGCCATCACCGGGAACAGCTGGTTGAGGTCTTCCAGCGTCAGCCGGGTGACCCGGCTGCCACGACCGGCATCGATCTGCACCAGGCCTTCGGCGGCCAGCAGCTTCAACGCCTCGCGCAGCGGCGTGCGGCTGATGCCCAGTTCTTCGCACAGCGCGGGCTCGTCGATCCACTCGCCCGGCGGTAGCCGGTAGTCGTAGATGCGCTCGCGCACGTGGTCGGCCACCTCTTCATACAGAGGCGCGCGCTTCTTCGGTGATCGCGGGGCAGGGGCAATGGCCATAGAGGAAGTGTACCGCCAGGTAGTGCCGACCGCTGGCCGGCAACCCGTGATCGCCGGATGGCTTCATGAGATTGCCGGCCAGCGGCCGGCACTACCGCTGGGTGGTTACATCCAGCCGGGCACCACGAACACCAACCACGCCAGCAGCGGCCCCAGCGCCACCACCAGACCGCTGTAGACCAGGAAGCGGCGGAACAGGGTCTCCCGTTCTTCCTTGGCGGCCGAGGCGACGACCAGCGCGCCATTGGTCGAGAACGGGCTGACATCGACGATGGTGGACGACACCGCCAGCGCGCAGATCACGCCGGCCGCGCCGAGATGGCCCTGCATCAGGAACGGCACCGCCAGCGGAATGGTCGCGCCCAGCACTGCGGCCGACGAGGCGAACGCGGAGACGATGCCACCCACGTAGCAGACCAGCAGCGCACCGAGCAGCGGGATGCCGATGTTGGACACGCCGTTGCCGATGAAATCCACCGCGCCGGCATGTTCCAGCACGCCGATGTAGGTCACCACGCCACAGATCAGCAGCACGGTGGACCAGCTGATGCCATCGACCGCACCCTTCTGGCTTTGTGGCGACAGCAGCGCCAGTGCCACCGCCACGGTGATCGAGACCAGACCGACGTTGAGGTTGTAGATCAGCGCGGCCACGCCCAGGCCGAGCAGGCCGATCAGGGTGAACAACCGTTCGCGGGTCAGGCCCACCGCATCCAGTGCCGCCGGATCATTGCTGAGCGTGCCGCCGCCTGCTGCGACCAGCGCGCCATGGCCTTCGATCGCGAACTGGCGCGACGACGCCTGCGGGCCACCGGCCATCGCCGGTTCGGCATTGCCGATCGTTCCTGCCACGGTGATCGAGCCGCGACGCAGCAGGGCGATGCCACCGAAGGCGAAGAAGCAGATCGTCGCCATCATGAAGTTGAAGCCCAGGCTGGTCAGGAACACCGCCATCTCGGTCACTTCCAGCCCGGCCTTCTGCACTACGCCATTGGTGATGCTGCCGTACACGCTGATCGGCGAGAAGCCGCCCGCCTGTGCGCCATGGATGACCAGCAGGCCCATCATCAGTGGGTTGATGTTGTACTGCTTGGCAAAGCGCAGCGCGACCGGGCCGATGATCGCGACCGCCGCCGGGCCCAGCGCACCGAACGCGGTGAGCACCGCGGTGATCACGAACATCACCCACGGAATGGCCACGATATGGCCGCGCACGGCTTTCACAGCCCAGTGCACCAGCAGGTCGATGGTGCCGTTCTTCTGCGCGATGGCGAACAGGTAGGTGATGCCGACCAGGGTCAGGAACAGATCGCCGGGAAAGCCGGCCAGGACCTCCTTGCCGCCCATGTCGACCCACAGCCCACCGATGATGAAGGCCAACGCGAAGGCGACCGCGCCCATGTTGATCGGCATCGCCGTGGCGACGATGAACATGATCACCAGACCGATGATCGTTGCGATTTGTGGACTCATGCGCCCTCCCAGACACGTGACTCACGTACAGCGCGGATGGAGACCCGCCATCCCCGGGGTACGGCGACGTACTGCGTGATGCGTGATACGTACTGCTCGAACCCGTTACTGCAGCCGCTCCAGCGCACTGCGGACCCACGCCGCGGCGCCTTCCAGGCTCTGGAACTCTTCCACCGCGCGCACTTCGCAGCACGGATAGGCCGGTGCGACCATGCGCGCCAGCGCGTTGCCCGGGCCCAGCTGCAGGAAAACCCGCGCGCCGCGCTCGAAGGCCTGGCGCATCACCTGCGCCCATTCGATGGTCTGCGCCAGCTGCGCCGACAGCGTGTGGACCGCCATTGCGCGATCCCGCACCGGTCGCGCATCGATGCCGGCCAGCAGCGGCAGGCGTGGGCCCTGCAGCGCCGAGGCATCGAGTGCGGCGGCGAACGGTGCGACAGCAGAGCGGAGCAGCGGCGTATGCGCGGGCACATGCACCGGCAGCGGGCGGATCTCCGCACCCTGCGCGCGAGCGTCATCGGCCAGCGCCTGCAGAGCGGTCTGCGTGCCGCCGACGATGAAGTGATCGCGGCCGTTGGCGATGGCCACATGTGCGCCGTGTGCATCACACAGCGGCTGCAGGGTATGGCGCTCCAGCCCCAGCACGGCCTGCATGCCTGCATCGGCAGGGCTGGCGGCATCCATCAGCCGCGCGCGCTGCGCGGCCAAGCTCAGGCAGGTGCTCGCATCAACGCTGCCGGCAACCACATGCGCCGCCAGTTCACCGATGCTGTAGCCGGCCACCAGCACCGGTGCTGGCACTGCTTCGCGAAGTCCCTGCCAGTGCGCGAGGCTGGCTGCACACAGCAGGGGCTGCGCGAGTGCATTGCCGAAGCGCGATTCGTCAGCGGCCGCCGCGAACACATCGCGTCCAAGCACTGCGCTGGCGGTCTCCAGTACGTGGCGCGCGGCCTGCAGATCGCGCACGCGGTCGAACATCGCCGCATGCTGCGCACCTTGGCCGGGGCAGAGCAGGGCAAGGCTCATGCGCCCTCCTGCAGCAGCAGGAACCAGCTGCAGGCCAGCAGGTCTGCGCTGCCACCCGGGCTCAGGCGGCGCGCGACGAAGCCCTCGCCGATGTCGTGCAGGTGTGCCTGCCAGCCAGGCGCGAAGGCACCGCCCGCCTCGATGAAGCGGCGCGCCTGCTGCTGCGCCCAGGCCAGGCCGTCGGCGCCACCACGGTGCAGCAGGTTGAGATCGTCCACGTGCGCGACCAACTGCATCAGGGTCTGGCACATCGCTGCATCACGCGGTAATCCACTGTGCAGGGCATGGCGCAGGGTCGGTACGGCCAAGTCGCGCAACACGGGGTAACCGGCGGCGGCGTGTTCGCGCACGCCCGGTACGCCGTGGCGCACGCGCGCGCGCTGGCCGGGGCTGGAGGCATCCAGCGGTGCCGTGGCGAACGCATCAGCCCAGTGCTGTACGGCCAGACAGACCTGCGCGGCCGGCGCGGCGTGGCCCTGCTGGCGGCGGCAGCGTGCGGCAGCGGCGACCAGCAGGCCCAGGCTGAAGATGGCGCCGCGGTGGGTATTGATACCGCCAGTGGCGCGCAGCATCGCGTGCTCGGCGGCGATACCGTGCGCGCGCAGGATGGCGAACGGCGCGTCAGCGGCACCGGCGTCGGCAATCGCGGTGAAGAAGTGGCGCAGCGAGAACAGGCTGCGCAGGAACGTACCGGCGTCCATGTCGTCATGGCTGCCGGTATCGAAGGGGGTGACCAGCCCTGGCTTGGGCGCGCAGGCCAGTTCGGCATGCAGGCTGGTGATGGCCAAGCGGCCCAGACGCGCGCTGTCGATCGCGTTTGCATCCTGCAGCCGGGACTGGAAGACCGCGCTCACGCCGCCGCTCCGGCAGTCTCGAACAGGCGCTCGCGGACGTCCAGTGCAGCACCCGCCAGGCGCTTCACCAGCACCTGGCGGCTGTCACCGGCAAACTCGCGCCAGTTCACCGCGCCGCCATCAGGCAGGCACAGTTCACCATCGACCCGGCGGGCATGCGCGTGCTCCCAGGCGTTCAGGCGTGCGGCAAGCGCATCGGCCTGCGTACGGCTCTCAACCTGCCACAGCAGGTCGATGTCCGAGCATGCGTGCACATAGGGCAGGCCGCTGAGGTGCTGCCAGGCGAAGGCGCCGAACACGCGTGCCGGTGCAACGCTCGCCAGTGCGTGCAGGGCCCTCTGCCAGTCGGTTGGCACGCCCCGGGTGAGTACCGCGTCCAGTGCGGGCGGCAATTGCAGGCGCTGCACATCCTGCTGCGGCACGCGCAGCGCAAGGCGCAGCTTGCCTTCGCCCGGTGGCAGCGGCACGCCCAAGCGCAGGCGCGGGTCGGGGTCATCCGCGGCGCGGCGCGCCACCATGGCCGGCAGACCCTGCGCGAACCACGCTGCCAGGCGCGGTTCCTGCGCAGCCACGTCGGCCCGCCAGTCGGCGTGGGCCGACAGCCAGACCAGCATGTGGCGTGCGGGCTGATCAGGCATCGCTGCGGGCCACCGCATCTGCAACATCCGCCGCCAGTGCACGACCGCCGCGCTGTGCAGCCAGCGCCGCGCGTGCATCGCCGTCGCTGGGTGTGCGCAGGGCCCGCAGCAGGTGCTGGGCAAGATCGCCATCCCACAGCGATTCCACCGCACCCATCGCCACGTAGTTGGCCACGCCCGGCGCGAACACCGGCGAGCTCTGGCTGAGTGCCTGCAGCTTCTCCAGCGGTTGCTTGGTTACCCGGGCCATCGCGCGCAGGTCCATCACCCGTACCTGTGCATCGGGCAGGGCATGGATGTGGTCGGCCATCAGGCCGAAGGACAGGAATCCGCCGCTCACCGATTCGCCGTAGACCAGGGTGACCAGACGCGCGCCACGGCGGCGGGCCAGATCGAGAGCCTGCGCGAGATGCGCGAAGTAGCCGTTGATGCCCAGCAGCTCATCGCGGCGCGCCAGGCGCTGGCCGGCAGTGTCCGCCAGCATCACGATCGTCCGCTGCGGGTGTGCGGCGGTGCTGGCAAGCACGGTCCCGGCCAGCGCCAATGCATGGTCGACGCCAACCTCGATGCGATCGGTGGTGCCGATCACGGTCACCTCGCCATCGTCGGTGGTGGCCGTACCGGTCAGCACCGAATCCTGGATGTCGATACGATGGCCACGCGGGAACAAGGCATCGAGCAGAGACTGCAGCGGTGCGCTCATGGCAGCCTCCGGGCGGCGGTGGCGGCAAGGAAGGCGTCGGTGTCCAGCAACGGCAGTCGTTCGGGTTCGGCGATGCCTTGGCGGGCCCAGATTTCCAGCCCATCGCGGCAGTCGCCCCAGGCCTGCATTCGGGCTTTCAACGCCGCATGGCGTTCCTGCAGCGCGGCCAGCGCAGCATCGGTATCCGTGCTGGTGGCATCGGGTTGCAGCGCATTGCTTGCGGCCTGCGCGAAGGCTTCGATGGCGTCGGGTACCAGCACCTGTGCCTGGTCGATCAGATAGCGGTGCTTGCCGCCGGTCACGCGCCAGACCAGTGCACGGTCGCGCGAGTCGAACTCTTCGACGCCGCGTACCGTCTCGATCACTTCCGGTCCGGACAACGACAGCCGGCCTTCCTCGGACATGATCACCGTGGTGCAGCAGCGGGCGACGATGCCCATGCCGCCGAACGCACCGTTGCCGCTGCCGATCAGCGCGATGACCGGCACGCCCGCTGCACGCGCGTCCAGGGTGGCGCGCATGATTTCGGAGATCGCAATCAGGCCCGCATTGGCTTCGTGAAGCCGCACGCCGCCGGTATCGAGCAGCAGCAGCACGCCGTCAGGGCGGGTGTGCGCCGCACGGCGCAGCAGTCCGGTCAGCTTGGCGCCATGCACTTCGCCCACGCCACCGCCCATGAACTGCCCCTGCTGCGCGGCCAGCAGTACGTGCTTGCCGCGCAGCGTGGCCTCGCCGACGACGATGCCATCGTCGAACGCGGCCGGCTGGTCCAGCTGGGCCAGGTGCGGGCTCATCATCCGCCGCGCCGGGCCAAGGAACTCGCGGAACGAGCCGGCGTCAACCAGCCCGGCGATGCGTTCGCGCGCATCGGCTTCGTAGTAGCTGTGGCGCTGTACGTGGCTCATGGCGTGCCTCCGGCCAGCAGGGTTTCGACGGCCTGGTCGAGGCGCAGGCTGACCACGGCCGGGGTCGCACCGGCGTCGTTGATCGAGACGCGCACATCGCGCAGCGGATGACGCTTTGCGAAGTCATTGATCACCGCCTGCCAGATGCTGCCGAAGCCCTGCGCGGCGGTGATGACGCGCACCGTCATCGCGCCCTGCTGCGCCACCGGTTCCAGCAGGATTTCCAGGTTGCCCGACGCCAGCACGCCCACCAGCACCGCATCGCGCGGGAACTGCACGGCGGTGCGGCCGTCGAATCGATAGTCGAGGGTTTCCATGCTCTGTCCTTACCAGTTGCGGAAGCGCTTGGGGGGGTCGTAGAGGCCACCGGACCAGCGCACCAGGTCCTTCACCGAGCGTGCGGCCAGCAGATCGCGGCTGGCGTCGCGCGGCGAAATACCCAGGTCGTCCGGGCGACGGATCACGCCACGGTCGCGCAGGTTCTCCACCATCGCGCGGTCGCGGCCAAGACCGACGGCGGTGTAGCCGGATACGCCGCGGATCGCCTGTTCGCGTTCCTCCGGCGTGCGGCACAGCAGCAGGTTGGCGATGCCTTCCTCGGTCAGCACATGGCTGACGTCATCGCCGTAGATCATCACCGGCGGCAAAGGCATCTGTGCGCGCTCGGCCAGGTCCCAGGCATCGAGGCGCTCGACGAAGGCCGGGGCCATGTGCTCGCGGAAGGTTTCCACCATCTGCACCACCAGCTTGCGCCCGCGTGGCATCTCGCCCGGGCGTGCGGCCTGCTGGCCGGCCTTGATCCAGGCCTCGCTGGCGTGGCGGCGGCCACGTGCGTCCGAGCCCATGTTCGGTGCGCCACCGAAGCCGGCGATGCGGTCGCGGGTGGCAGTGGAACTGTTGCCCTGCAGGTCGATCTGCAGGGTGGAACCGATGAACATGTCGCAGGCATACAGGCCTGCGGTCTGCGAGAACGCGCGGTTGGAACGCATCGAGCCGTCGGCTCCGGTGAAAAACACATCGCCGCGCGCGGCAATGTATTTCTCCATGCCCAGTTCCGAACCGAACGAATGCACCGACTTTACGAAGCCCGATTCGATCGCCGGAATCAGTGCCGGGTGCGGGTTCAGTGCCCAGTGCTGGCAGATCTTTCCCTTCAGCCCGAGCGATTCGGCATAGGTGGGGAGCAGCAGTTCGATGGCGGCGGTATCGAAGCCGATGCCGTGATTCAAACGATTCACGCCGTACGCGGCGTAGATGCCCTTGATGGCCATCATTGCCATCAGCACCTGGATCTCGGAAATCTGCGCCGGGTCGCGGGTGAAGAGCGGCTCGATATGGTTCGGCTTCGGCGCCTGCACCACGAAGTTGACCCAGTCCGCAGGAATATCGACGCGGGGGAGGCTGTCGACGATCTCGTTGACCTGGGCGATGACGATCCCGCCCCGGAACGCAGTGGCTTCGACGATCACCGGCGTGTCTTCGGTGTTCGGGCCAGTGTAGAGGTTGCCGTGGCGGTCGGCGGCCTGCGCGGTGACCAGCGCCACCCGTGGGGTCAGGTCGATGAAGTAGCGGCCGAACAGTTCCAGGTAGGTGTGGATGGCACCGATCTGGATGCGGCCCTCGGCGACCAGGTTGGCCAGCCGCACCGACTGGGGGCCGGAGAAGGAGAAGTCGAGCCGGGAGGCGATGCCGCGCTCGAACACATCCAGATGCGAGGGCAGTGACAGCACCGACTGCACCATGTGCAGGTCGTGCACTCGTGCCGGATCGAGGCCGGCCAGCACCTGTGCCAGGAAGTCGGCCTGCTTCTGGTTGTTGCCTTCCAGGCAGACCTTGTCGCCGGGCTCCAGCAGCGCGTGCAGCAGTTCACCCACGTCCCCGGCGGCGACCTGGTGGCCGCGCGCCCACGGCGCGGCCCGCTCCAGGCGCGCCTGGCGGCTGCGCTCCAACGTATCCCAACTCGGGTTCATCGACGGGCTTCCGACTGGCGTTGGAAAAATTACGACATAATTACGGAGCGGAGTGCAACCCGCAGTGCAGCAAAAAAGGCCCGCGCGGAGGCGGGCCCATTCAGGTAGGCCACGACGGTGGGTCGTGGCGGAGGGCGTGCCGACCAACGGTCGGCACCCACCAGGCACCCACCGGGTCGCGGGTTGCTCAGAACTTCCAGCGCAGGCTGGCCGACACGAAGCGCGGCTCGCCGTAGTTGTTGTAGTCCAGGTTGGCCCAGTAGGTCTTGTCCAGTGCGTTGCGCACGCTCAGCGTTGCGGTCCAGCTGTCGCTGATGCGGTAGTTGGCATTGAACTGCACCAGCATGTAGGCCGGCTGGTTCACCGTGGCCGTGCCGCCCAGCGGGTAAGCGATGTTGTAGCCCTGCACCTTGCTCTGCCACTGCAGGCCGCCGCCAACGCTCAGGCGTTCCAGCGCGCCGCGCAGCTGCAGTTGGGTGTTGAGCTGCAACAGATCCTTCGGCGGATTGGCGTACAGCAGGTCGGTAGCCGCTCGGGTGACCTTGACGTGGGTGTAGCCGGCATTGACCGTCCAGCCCGGCAGGATCTCGCCGTTGACGTCCATCTCCCAGCCGCGCGCCTTGGTGCCGTTGACGCCGATGTAGGCCGAGGTGCCATCGCTGAGCGAACCCTCCGGCACGCCCATGTCGCGCACCGCGTAGTTGTCCTGCTTGGCCTCGAACACCGCCGCATTGGCGGTCAGGCGGCCATCGAACCACTGCGTCTTGATGCCCGCTTCCAGGTTCGAGCCCTGCACCGGCGCCAGCAGGTTCTCGTTGCGGTCCTTGTAGTTCTGTGGATTGAAGATCTCGGTGTAGCTGGCATAGGCCGACACGTTCGGGGTGATCTCGTAGACCAGGCCCACGTAGGGAGTAACTTCATCGCTCACCTTGTACGCACCGCTGGTGCCGGTATAGGCGCCGGCGGCGTTGTAGGAGCGGGTGAGGGTTTCCCACCGGCTCAGGCGTGCACCGGCGATCAGCGACAGCGGATCGGCCAGGCGCAGGCGGGTGGCCAGATAGACGCCGCTCTGCGTGGTCTTCGCTACACGGCGTGCGCCGGTGCGGGTGTAGGTCACCTCGGAAATGTCGCCGTTCCAGGAGTACACATTGGGGATGTAGTAGCAGCGCTCACGCCCGCAGGTGGCCCAGTCGCCGGGGAAGTTCAGCGCCAAGGTGTTCGTGGTCCCTTCCAGATCCGACCACTGGGCGCCGACCGTGAGGTCGTGGTCGCGGCCGAACAGCGGGAAGTTGCCGGTCAGGTAAGCATCGACATTGCGGCGGGTGTCTTTCGAATCACCGGCGGCCGCACGCAGGAAGATGCCCGAGCCGGTCACCGGGTCCGGGTTGCCGGTGCCGTACAGGCGCACGTTCTGCACGTTGCCGCGGGTGTAGGCCGTGTTGATCTTCAACAGCCAGTTGTCGCCGAAACGCTGTTCCAGGTTGGCGAAGGCGGTGTTGCTCTCGCGCTTCCAGTAGCTCCACTTCGGCGACAGGTTGGTCGAGCGCGGCAGATGGGCGAAATTGCCCTGGTTGTCGAAGAACGGCACGGTGCCCCAGGTCGAACCGGTCGGGTTGTTGTCCTGGGTCTGGTAGCCGACGGTGACCGTGGTGCTGTCGGTGACATCGCCTTCAAGCACCGCCATGCCGGCCATCTTGTTCTCGTCGTAACGGTCGTAGTACAGCCCGCGGTCGGTGTAGGCGGCGACCACGCGGCTGCGGAAACGGCCATCATCGGTCAGCGGCGCGGTCACGTCGGCTTCCATGCGGCGGAAGTCCCAGCTGCCGGCGCTGACCGCGAATGACGCGTCGAATTCCTTGCCGGGGCGCTTGCGCAGCAGGTTGACCGTGGCCGACGGCACGCCAGCGCCACTGAGCAGGCCGTTGGCGCCGCGGATCACTTCGATGCGGTCGTAGAAGGCGGTGTCGTATTCCTGGTTGGTGGACCCGCTGTAGGTGGGGATGCCGTCGACCTGGAAGTCGGTGATGGCGAAGCCACGCGCGTAGTACAGCGGACGCTGCGTGTCATAGAAGGACACGCTGACGCCGGTCACGTTGCGCATCACATCGTTGATGCTGAACAGTGATTCGTCCTGCAGGCGCTGCAGGCTGATGGCGGTGGCGGACTGCGGGGTTTCCTGCAGGGTGATCGGCAGGCGCGTAGTGCTGGCCGGCGGAGCGGACTGCTCGGCACGCACGCTGACCCGATCAAGGGTCTTGGCGTCGGCGGCGCCTTCGGCGGCGGCGAACGCGCTGGGCGCGCCCAGCACGGTCAGCGACGAAAGCAGGGCGGCCGGCAGCAGCGCGCGGCGGGGCTGGCGATTGGGGAAATTCGGGGACATGGGCGGCTCGGAGCGTGGAGGCGGGGAAGGGCGGCAACAGTCGTCCGGCACCCGGGCGGCGGCTTCGGGCACGGTCAGGTCCGGCTGCTAAGGCGCGCGGTCACTGCGCGGGGTGCAAATGTAAATAATTCTTAACAACATTACAATTCGTGTCACTGAGGAAGGGCTTCCAGGCGCATGGCAGCGGCTGGGCCGGGGTCGGATCCCGTTGACGGAGGCAATGGGCCCTGGCTCCACCCCGGTGCCCAGGCGCAGGTCAGAGCCCTCACGTGCGGGAGGGATCCGACCTGTCACCGCACAAACGCGAACGGCCACCCGAAGGTGGCCGTCCGTTTGCATCGAAAGGAACGTGCGGGCTTACAGCGCCTGCAGTTCCTCATTGGCGTTGCGCTTTTCCTTGGCCTGTGCCGGCACCGTGGCCGCCGCGGGCGATGCCGCGTTCGCATCCACCGGCACCTCCAGGTACGGCAACTGCAGGGTCTGGCTGGTCAGCGTACGGATCTCGTTCACCAGCGCCGGGCTGTCGTTGAGCTTGCGCCCGTACGACGGCACGATCTCGCGCAGGCGGGTTTCCCAGCCGGCCTTCATCTGCTCCGGGAAGGCCTTGGCCATCAGGTCCAGCATGATCGGCGGCGAGGTCGACGCACCCGGCGAGGCGCCGAGCAGGGCGGCGAGGGTGTGGTCCTTGTCGGTCACGATCTCGGTGCCGAACTGCAGCACCGGGCCCTTCAGCGGGTCACGCTTGATGATCTGCACGCGCTGGCCGGCGGTCACCAGCTTCCAGTCGCCCGGCTTGGCATTGGGGAAGTACTTGACCAGCTCGGCCTGGCGGTCGGCATCGTTCAGGCGCGCCTGGCCCATCAGGTACTGCACCAGGTCCAGGTTGTCCTTGCCCACTTCCAGCATCGGGCCAACGTTGTTGTGGGTCACCGAGGAATACAGGTCCCACCACGAGCCGTGCTTGAGGAACTTGGTGCTGTACAGCGCAAACGGCCCGAACAGGACCACCGGCTTGCCGTCCAGCTTGCGCGCATCCAGGTGCGGCACCGACATCGGCGGCGAACCGGTCTCGGCCATGCCGTAGGCTTTCACGCCATGGCGCGAGGTCACGTCCTGGCCCTGGAAGGCGAGGAACTGGCCACCGACCGGGAAGCCGGCATAGTCCTTCGATTCCGGAATGCCCGACATCTGCAGCAGCTTCAGCGCGGCGCCACCGGCACCGATGAAGACGAAGCGGGTGTGGGTGGTGGTTTCGGTGCCGGCCTTGAGATCCTTCACCGTGACGTTCCAGCTCTTGTCGGCGTTCTGCCGCAGCGCGGTCACTTCATGGTTCAGGTGCAGGCTGAAGTTCGGGCTGCGCTGCAGGCCGGCGGTCAGCTGGCGGGTGATCACACCGAAGTTGACGTCGGTACCGAGCGGCATCCAGGTCGCGGCAACCTTCTGCTTCGGGTCACGGCCTTCCATCAGCAGCGGGGCCCACTGCTTGATCTGCGCCGGATCTTCAGAGTACTGCATGCCGTAGAACAGCGGGTTCTTCACCAGCGCCTGCTGGCGCTTGTGCAGGTAGGCGATGTTGTCATCGCCCCAGACGAAGCTCATGTGCGGCGTCGGGTTGATGAAGTCGCTGGGCCGGCTGAGGCGGCCTTCCTTGACCTGGTGCGACCAGAACTGGCGCGAGACCTCGAACGATTCGGCGATGCCGACCGCGCGCTTGGTCTCGATGCTGCCATCGGGCAGTTCCGGGGTGTAGTTCAGTTCGGCGAAGGCCGAATGGCCGGTGCCGGCGTTGTTCCAGCCGTCGGAGCTTTCACCGGCGACGCCATCGAGGCGTTCGTAGACCTGGATGTTCCAGTCCGGCTGCAGTTCCTGCAGGTAGGTGGCCAGGGTGATGCTCATGATGCCGGCGCCGACCAGCACAACGTCGACGGGCTTGTCGTTGCTGGCGGCGGGCACCGAGCGCTGGGTCAGCGGCCAGTACAGGAACAGCGCGGCGGCCAGCAACAGCAGCACGAGCAGGGCGAGAAGAGCCTTGCCAAATTTCTTCATGGGGGCGGGATCGTTGGCGGAGGGGAAGGGGTCAGGATGCGCGTGGGGCAGGGAAAGGGCGTGAAGAAACAACGCCTTGCAGCATCCATCCGCGATTCTAACCGGATCCGGTCCTTTTTTGATGCAACGCAGCATCCGACGTTTCGCGGCGCTGTCACATGGGCGGCAGGCGACGCCCGGCGGCGGTGGGATCAGACCAGCTCAAGGATCTCGTCGCCGGCCTCATCGACCCCGCCGGTCGGGCGCCAGCCCAGGCGGCGGTAGAAGCCATGCGAGCGCGAACGCGGGTCGGCCGAGCAGGCCAGGAACAGCCGCTGGTGGCCGGCATCGCGGGTCAGGCTGACCACGTCCTGCAGCAGCTGGCGGCCGATGCCGCGGCCCTCGTAGTCCGGCAGCAGGGCCAGCACCAGCACCTCGCCGCTGTCGCGGTCGGCGAAGCAGTAGCCGGCCATGCGCTCGCCGTCCCAGGCGACGCGGCCGATCGAATCGCCCTGGGCGATGCCGGTCGCCCAGCTGTCCACCGTGATGCCCCGTTCCGCAAGCTGGGCCGCGCTGAAGGCGTTCTCGCGGGTGCGCCTGCGCAGGTCGATGCAGGCGGCGGCATCTTCGGGGCGGGCGTCGCGGACGAATACAGGCATGCAGGGCATCCTTGCGGTGATCGGCCGCTCAGTATCTGCATGGCGCATGGAATCGATGTGTAGGGTTGATGGAGATTGGATGGAGGCCCCGCAGCAGCAGGGGATAGGGGGATCGGTGCCGCTGATGCCGATGTCGCCCGGCGGCGTGGCAGTGAAAGGCTTTCAGCAGGTGCTTGCACCCCGGTCAGTCACTGCCGACGGTGAAGTACTCCACGGCGAAGTAGCCGATCTGGTAAGCCAGCGTTGCCAGCACCAGGCGCAGCTGTGTGCGTTGGCTGCGCAGTCGCCAGCCGAGCACCGCCACCGCCAGCATCAACACGGCATGCAACGGGTACGCGGCTCCCAGCAGCTTCCAGCGGCTGCTGCCCTTGATGGCGGTATCGACCAGGTCGAGCAGGGTCAGTGCAGCCATCACGCTGAAGATCCAGCGCCGGCGCTGCATGAGATAGTTCCCGTAGCTGCCGTATTCACGCAGGTCGTCGGGAAACAGCAGCGCGCACAGCAGGAACCAGGTCGCGCAGTACACGATCACGAACAGGTAGGTTTCAAACGTCCAGCGGTGCACCTCGATGAGGCGGAACTCCCACCACCAGAAGGTCACCAGCGATATCAGCGTCCACGCCACCCAGCCCAGGTGCAGGGCCGAGCAGCCGCGGCGCTGCGGATGCTCGATGATCTGCGCCAGGCCCTTGAGCACGGTGGTGATCGACAGGCCGAGGATGATGCCCATCACCACCCGGATGTGCAGGAACAGCGGATCGGTCTGCATCGCGGCGCTCCGTGTCGGGTGCTGCGATGCTGGCACAACCGGGCGCCCCGGAACGGACCCCGGTCACGCACAGAAGAGCGGAGAAAAAAGGGACGGAGGGGATTAAGTCGCTCTCGCCCTGATTCGTCCATGGCTGAGGACTGGCCACGTCCTGGCGACCAGGCGCGGTATTCTCAGCGCTTGGCCGGCTTGGTGGTATCAGGGCGAAGTAAGGCCCTGCTGTCGCAGCAGGGCAAGATACTTCCCGCCTTCATCGTCAGCGTTGAATATGTCCTCGCCGTCCAGTGCATACGCCCTGAGCAGGTATTCAAGGGCCCGATCCCGCTGCCCCAGAAGTTCGTTGCATTGGCCAGCGCGATACAGAATGAAGGGATTGGCACGCCCGTCCGGACCATTCAATGCATCCATGAAGTACTTCAGGGCGGCCACTACGTCACCGGAAAGAAAGCTCGCGTCTCCAAGTGAAGCACAGAGCCAAGTGTAGGCCTCCCAATCCTTGGCAGGAGCTGGCAACGCTTCTAAAGCCTGCAGCCAGCACCGAGTCGCGCCAGCATGGTCATCGGCATCCATGAGGACGTTTCCCTGCTCTGAGAGGTCAGTGACCTGCTCATAGATTTCGTCAGGAAGTTCCATTCGGTTTGACTCACAGATGACAAGCCTTCCAGCCTACGTAAAAAAAGTGCACCTGTCGGCTGGCAAGTGCGCTATCTGGTGTCGCGATCGTCTCGCATTTTGGCCCCGTGAGCCGAAAGCGCCTGTCAACCAAGATCTACACCCCCTGAGAAGCCAACTCAGCGCTTGCGCCGGATCAGCGCCGAGGAGGCATCCAGTACCGCGCGGGTGAGCAGGGCCATGGTCTGCACGTCGCCCTTCCAGTGCTGCCAGTACAGCGGCACGTCTTCCCACGCGCGCTGGCGCACGTAGACCAGGCGGCCGGCGTCCAGGTGCCGCTTGACCAGTGGCAGCGGGTTCATGGTCCAGCCCAGTCCGCCGAGGTTGGCCTGCACGAAGGCGCGCGTGGACGGAATCCACCAGGTCGGTGCAGTGCTGGGCAGGTCGTCGCCGGCCATGCGCCGGGCGAAGCGCGACTGCATGTCGTCCTTGCGGTTGAATACCAGCACCGGTGCCTGTGCCAGCGCCTGCGCGGTCACGCCCTTGGCGAAGTGGCGTTCGCGAAATTCGGGGGTGCACGTCGCTGCGTAGCGGATGCTGCCCAGCGCATGGATCTGGCAGCCCTGCACCGGCTCGTCCAGCGTGGTCACTGCGCCCAGCACCGTGCCCTGGCGCAGCAGCTCCACGGTGTGGTCCTGGTCTTCCACACGCAGGTCCAGGGTGGTGCCGGTGGTCTGCGCGAACTGGTAGGCGGCCTGCGGAAACCAGGTTTCCAGGCTGTCGTGGTTCACCGCCACCGGGATGCTGGCCTGGGGCAGATCCTCATCGGCCAGGCCCATCCGGTGCAGCGCATCGTGTTCGAGCAGGGCGGTCTGCTCGGCCAGCTGAACGAGCAGCTGCCCCTCGGCGGTGGCGGTGGCAGGCGTGCCGCGCTTGACCAGCAGGCGGCCGATCCGGTCCTCCAGTGCCTTGACCCGCTGCGAGATGGCCGAGGGCGTGACATTCAGCGACTGTGCGGCGCGGTCGAAGCTGCCTTCGCGGATCACCGCGGCCAAGGCGCGCAGCTGGGCATGATCGATACGCATCGAATTAAGCTCCGCTAATGTTGGTTTAGGAAGTTTAGCTCGTCTTTTTCATGTTGCGGCGCGACAATGGCGCCCGTTCCGGTGCTGTCCGCCTTCGCGAGGCACCGTCCCCCCAAGCAAGTTAAGGCAGTGAATCCCATGTTCTCGGTCATCTCCGCCAGCACCGGCCTCGGTGCCTGGTTCTCTGGTGCAGCTACCGGCATCGGCCTGTTCGCCGTGGTCGGCGCCCAGAGCGCCTTCATTCTGCGCCAGGGCATCCTGCGCAAGCACATCGTGCCGGTGGTTGCCACCTGTGCGGCCATCGATGCGATCTTCATTTTCGCCAGCGTTGCCGGCCTGCGCACGCTCACCTCGGCGCTGCCGTGGCTGACCAGCGCCGTGCTGTGGACCGGCGTGGCATTCCTGGCCTGGTACGCGATGAAGTCGGCACGCCGTGCGATCGCCGGTGGCGGCGGCATGGGTGAGGCTGACAGCGATGACGGCAGCCGCCGCGCGGTGCTGATGGCCGCAGTCGGCTTTTCGCTGATCAACCCGCACTTCTGGCTGGACATGATGGTGATCGGCTCGATCGCCGAGAACTTCGGCAACGCCCGCATGGCCTTCGCCGCCGGCGTGGTGAC
The DNA here is from genome assembly GCF_030985515.1 of Stenotrophomonas sp. Sm10. Lineage (NCBI taxonomy): Bacteria > Pseudomonadati > Pseudomonadota > Gammaproteobacteria > Lysobacterales > Lysobacteraceae > Stenotrophomonas > Stenotrophomonas sp. Sm10. The sequence goes on along the minus strand of NZ_JAPTFO010000002.1, from coordinate 83,318 downwards.
CGCCAGCTGCCTTTGGCTGACCGCGCAGGGACTGGGCGCACGCCTGCTGGCGCCGCTGTTCACCAAGCCCAGCACCTGGCGTGTGCTTGACGGCACCATCGCCGTGATCCTCAGCATCCTGGCCCTAACGTTGGCGGTGCGCGGGGTCCACTGACCCGGCGCATGCCCCCCGAACCCACGTCCTGACTCTCTCTCCAAGGTAGTGGTAACGACGGCACCGGCAACGGTGCCGTCGTTTTTTCTGCCGATGTGGCGCGGCAAACGGTCACGTGCCTAGAATCGTGCATCCGGACAGGGTGTCCGGTTTTCCATGGGGGAAGGATGCGCAGGATTGTGCTTGCTGTACTGCTGGGAGCGGTTGTGGGCGGAGCATCGGCGGCGACGCTGGACCTGGATCGCTATCTGCGGCAGGAGTCGTTTACCGACATCAAGATTTCACCGGGGGGCGAGTACATCGCCGCGACGGTTCCGCTGGAGGCCGGGACCGCATTGGCGATCTACCGCATTGCCGACATGAAGATGGTGGGCAGCTTCCGCCCGCCCCGCAATGATCACGCCCACACCTTCGACTGGGTCAGCAACGAGCGGCTTCTGGTCGGCATGGCACAGAAGTTCGGGGTGCTGGAGCGGCCGACGCCGACTGGCGAATTGTTCGGCATCAATGCCAATGGCAAGGGCGGCGAGCTGCTGGTGGGTTACCGGGTTGCCGACCAGAGCCTGGGTACCAACATCAAGGTCAAGCCGGCGGGCCTGGTGGCCGCGTACCTCAGTGATGAACTCAAGGACGACGACCGCAACGCACTGGTGACGGTAATCCCGCTGGTCGGCAGTTCGCATGCACAGGTCGAGCGCATGGACGTGATCACCGGTCGCCGCAATGCGGTGGCACGGGCTCCCATTCCCGATGCGGACTTCACGACCGATGAGCAGGGCGAGGTGCGGTTCGCGCGCGCTGTCGTTACCGACGGCACGCAGAAGCTCTATTACCGCACGGGCAGCAACAGCGACTGGATCCTGCTCAACGATGAATCCCTGAGCAAGCGCATCGAGCTGCCGCTCGGCTTTTCGGCCGATGGTCGCCTGGCGTACCTGCAGGTCGAGCAGGCAGACGGGCCTGACGCCATTGTGAGCTGGGATCCGCACAGCAATGAGCGACGCACCGTGCTGCGCGATGGGACGGCCGACCCTGCGCGCATCATCCGGCGCCCCGGCAGCCGCGTACCGGTCGGGGCGCTGTTCCTTGGCAGTGCACCGCGAACGGCATTCTTCGATGATGCCTCGGACGAAGCCCGCCTTTACCGCAGCCTCGAAGCGGGCCTGGGCGGAGCGGTCTACATCACCTCCAGCACGCGCGATGGCAGGACGGTGCTGGTGGAAACCTGGTCAGGCAGCAACCCAGGCGATTTCTATCTCTATGACACGGTGGCCAAGAGTGCTCGGCACCTGATCAGCCGCAGCGACTGGATCGACCCTGCGCTGGCCGCGCAGGTGCGTCCGATCAGCCTGAAGGCGCGTGACGGGCGTCCGCTGCATGGTTTCCTTACCGTCCCACATGGCCACGAGGCCGGTGCGCTGCCGATGGTAGTGGTGCCACACGGAGGCCCGATCGGCGTTGCCGACGATGGCACCTACGACACCGAGGCACAGATGCTGGCGGCGGCAGGCTATGCGGTGTTGCAGGTGAATTTCCGCGGATCTTCCGGCTATGGCCGGGCCCACATGCAGGCTGCGCGCAAGCAATGGGGGCTGTCGATGCAGGATGACGTCACCGATGCCACGCGGTGGGCGATCGACCAGGGCGTGGCCGACAAGAACCGCATCTGCATCTACGGGGCCAGTTACGGTGCCTATGCGGCGATGATGGGGGCGGTGCGCGAACCAGGCCTCTACCAGTGCGCGGCCGGCTACGTCGGCATCTACGATCTGCCGTTGATGTACGCCCGCGGAGATATCCAGAGTGATGAGTCAGGCCTGGCCTACCTGCGCAACTGGCTGGGATCGCCCAAGGATCTGGCAGAGCGTTCCCCGGTGAATCTGGCTGCGCAGGTACGGGTGCCGGTATTCCTGGCCGCAGGTGGCCAGGACCAGCGTGCGCCGATCGTGCACAGCGAACGCATGGAAGCGGCATTGAAGAAGGCGGGTTCGCCGGTGGAAACCCTGTACGTCAGGAACGAAGGGCATGGCTTCTATTCGCCTGCCAACCAACGCACGTACTACAGCAGGTTGCTGGCCTTCCTCTCGCGCAGCCTGGGGGGACAGGTGGCCGCGCAGGCCGCGCCTGCGGAAAAGAGCAGCGCGCCCTGAGCACGCCGGGAGCGGCGGATGATCGATCCGCCGCCCCGGATTTCGCCTGCACCGGGCTTACTTGACCCCGTGCATCATCTTCTTCAGCAGCGGCGCGGCAATGAAGGCGGCCAGCGCACAGCCCAAGCCGATCCACATCAGCAGCCAGAACAGGTGCGCATAGGCGCCGGCGGCGGCCACCATGTCCAGCGATTCGCCTTCCGGCACCTCGATCGCGGCCAGCTTGCCGAACAGCGCGGCCAGCGTCTCCGAGAAGGCGGTGGCGAGGAACCAGGTGCCCATCATCAGGCTCATCACCCGCGGCACGGCCAACTGGGTGACCGCCGACAGGCCGACCGGCGACAGGCACATTTCGCCACTGGCCAGCAGGAAGTAGGCCAGCACCAGCCACCACACACTGGCCATCTCGCCGGTAGCGCCGACCTGCTGTGCGGCCAGTGCCAGCGGCACGAACGACAGCGCGCCGATCACCAGACCCCAGGCCGATTTGACCGGCTTGCCCGGTTCCCAGCCGCGGCGGTCCATCCACGTCCACAGTACGGCGAAGGCCGGTGCCAGCAGCACCAGGAACAGGCCACCCAGGTAGGTCAGCGAGCCTGCGGTCTGCGGGATCACCAGGCAGTCGCGCACCAGCAGCACCAGCATCAGCACGACGATGGCGGCGAAGAACGTGCGCGGCGCAGCCGAGCCCGGGCGCCGTTCCGACAGGCGCGCGCTGACCACGAAGCCGAGCGGTGCCAGCAGCAGCGAGAGAATCGACCACGGCAGCGGCGTGCCGCCGGTGATCACCAGCGAGGGCACGATGTCCTTGGTCAGCAGGCGGTCGGTGAAGGTCACCCACGAGCCGTAGGACTGCTCGTACATCGTGAAGAACACCAGCGCCATGAAGATCAGCACCATCAGCGCGATCATCTGCTGACGCTGCACCGGCGTGCATTTCGTGCCGGTGAACCAGGCGAACCAGACCAGCACGCCGCCCAGCACCACCAGCATCAGCATCAGCGCCAGGCTGATTTCACCGCCCAGCGCGAACGCGCCATTGCCGGCGGCCCACATCAGCCAGGCGACCGGCAGCACACCGAGCACCGCGCACAGGTAGATCAGCCATTCGCGCGGCAGGCCCAGCACCTTCTGTTTCAGCGCTGTCGGCTGCGGCGGTTCGGCGTGGCCCTGCAGGTATTTCTGGCCCCACAGGAACATTGCCAGGCCGGCCAGCATGCCGACGCCGGCCGCACCGAATCCATACTTCCAGCCGTAGGCCTCACCAAGGAAGCCGCACACCAGCGATGAGAACAGCGCACCGAGGTTGATGCCGGCGTAGAACAGCGAGAAGCCCGAATCGCGGCGCGGATCGTCCTTGGCGTACAGCTTGCCGACGATGGTGGAGATGTTCGGCTTGAGGAAGCCGACGCCCATGATGATCAGCGCCAGCGACAGGTAGGTCACCGCCAGTGCCGAGGTGTCGCGCACCACTTCGCCGTTCACCCGGTAGGCTGCATGGCCCTCGAAAGCCATGCCGAGGTGGCCGAGCACCAGCAGGATGCCGCCGAACAGCACCGCCCGGCGCATGCCCAGCCAGCGGTCGGCCAGCATGCCGCCGAACACCGGGATGCAGTACACCAGGCCGCCGTAGGCGCCGAGCAGGTCCAGGCCGGCCTTGTCGCCGAACAGGTGGTATTTGGTCAGGTACAGCAGCAGCAGCGCCTTCATGCCGTAGAAGGAGAAGCGCTCCCACATTTCAGTGAAGAAGCAGACGTAGACGCCCTTGGGGTGGCCCAGGAAATCGTCGGAAGCGATAGCGGTGGAATTCATCGCGGAATTATAGGCCTGTGGCCCGATTCGCTTTCAGTGGATCCACGCCATGCGTGGATTGCCGGACTGGTCTGGGCGATCACAGGTATCGCAACCACGGCAGATCGCGCCTTCGCGCTTTGAACCGCGCGAAGGCCCGCGTCGGCGGGTACAGCACCACCGCCAGCGCACAGGCCACCAGCAGCAGGCCGGTCACCGAATCCAGTGCGTACAGGTCACCGTGCGTCGGTCCCCAGATCGCCAGCGCGGCCACGTACAGCCCCTTCAGCACATACAGGTGCAGCAGGTAGAAGAACATCGGCGCGGCGCCGATATCGGCCAGCGGGCGCAGCGCAAGCGCCAGGGGCGGCCATTCGTACAGGCGCAGCAACAGCAGGCCCACGCCCAGGGTGAGCAGCAGGAACTGCAATGACGGCGGGTACTTGGTGATGTTGAGGATGCTCAGCCAGGTGCGCAGCGTGGTGGTCTGGTACTGCCACGGTGCATCCCCGTACTGGTTGGCGAACCGCAGCAGTGCGAACAGGGCCAGCGCGCCGATGCCTGCCCACAGCAGCCAGCGCTGGCGCTGCTCTGGCGCGCGCTCGCGACCGAACCACGGCCCCATCAGGTAGCCCAGTGCGATCACCCCGATCCACGGCAGCAGCGGATAGGACGTGCGCAGGCGCAGCGCACCGGCCTCGATCCAGTCGCGCTGGTGCAGCACTTTCCACAGCACCGCCAGCAGGCCATTGCCTTGCACCCGTAAGCCGTCGAACAGGTTGTGCCCGGCCACCACCGCGATTGCCAGCACCAGCAGTGCCGGGCGTGGCAGCCAAAGCAGCCCGGCCAGCGCGATCATGCTCAGCCCGATGGCCCAGATCACCTGCAGGTACAGCGTGTCCGGCGGCAGCTGGAAGGTCCAGGCGAAGTTCACCAGGGTCAGTTCCAGCACGACCAGGAACAGCCCGCGCTTGAGCAGGAAGGCTGCGGTGGCCCGGCGCGGATCCGCCTGGCGCTGGCCGTACAGCCAGGCCGACAGGCCGGTCAACAGGACGAACACGGGCGCACACAGGTGCGCCAGCAGACGGCAGGTGAACAGCGCAGGGGAGACCGTCGCCGCGTCCATCGGGTCGCTTACCTGGTGCTGCAGGAAGAAGGTCTCGCGCACGTGGTCGAGCAACATCAACAGCATCACGGTGCCGCGCAGCTGGTCGATGGAGGCAAGGCGGAGGGAGGGGGAAGAGGCCACGTGGGATGTTCGACCGGCGTGACAGGATATAACATAACGTTCTGCTGCGTAGCCCGTCAGGGTTGGCAGACAGCTGCGCTCCAACCCGTCCGCTTGTCGTACCTGATGGGGATCACCCGAGTCGATCCGTCAGGCGCAGCTTTCAGGCAGAACTTCGCCGTGTAGCCCCTGATTGGGCCATTGGTGGGAGCGTTGAGGTAGACCTCGTACAAGGTTGCAGGAATCAATGGCTGTGGAGAAGTGCGCAGCGTGGCCGAGGCTGGCAGATCGCCGTAGACGATGCACTGGCCCGGTGCCAAAGGCTCTACGGGAGTCAGGTCGTACATGAACGACCATGCCTTCACCGTGTCGTGGTGATACACGATCACCGCTTGCAGGATACGGGGCGATCGGACCCATTCCAGTGCCCGTGGCGGCAGGCCGAAACAAGGTATTCCTTCCCGATCCTCGATCACCGCGGTGCCGAACCCGCTGTAGGCGTTGACGTTGCCTATACCCAGCAGCAGGCACAGCATCGCGCCCGCTGCAACGAGGAGGGCACGCATCATCGTGATCAATGGCGCGTCTGCCATGCGGTCTCCTTGCCGACGTTGTGTTGGTGGCAGTGCACGGTGTTGGATTCCGGGAATCGACTCAAGCAGGTGCTGAGTCGCAAACCCCCTCGCCTGGCGCGCATCGCCCGATGGGCCGGGGGCGTCGGGGGATTGGGGTCAAGGGACCCCCGCTCCGACGCACCGGTGCCCTGTGCACAACTTGGTCAAACACGACACATCTGAAGGGGCCAGGGGCCTGCTAGGGCGCAGCGCTGGGCGAGGGCTTGCCAGCCGGTACCAACCGCACTGGACTTGCCGCCCCCTGAACGCTAGCGTGGCAGGGATTTTTTGCCAGCAGGGGCTTCCATGAACCACGACGCTGCGCCCAAGCAGCTCACCTTCCGCGCAGTGGCCCTGGCCATCGTGCTGGCGGTGGTGCTGTCGGCCGCAAACGCCTACCTCGGCCTGTTCGCAGGCCTGACCATCGCCACCGCCATTCCCGCCGCGGTGATTTCCATGGGCGTGCTGCGCCTGCTGGGCGGTGGCTCCATCCTTGAAAACAACATCGTGCAGACCGGCGCTTCGGCCGGTTCGTCGATCGCCGCCGGCGTGATCTTCACCATCCCCGCGCTGGTGATCATGGGCTACTGGCCGGACTTCAAGTACTGGTGGGTGCTGGGCATCGCCGGCCTCGGCGGCCTGCTGGGCGTGCTGTTCTCGGTGCCGCTGCGCCGTTCGATGATCGTCGAAGATCCGCTGCCGTTCCCGGAAGGCAAGGCGGCGGCCGAAGTGCTCAAGGCCGGCGAGAACCCGGGCCCGGGCCTGAAGATCCTCGGCCTGTCGGCGGTGATCGGCGCCTTCGTCAAGCTGGCCGCGGAAAGCGGCATGCGCCTGATTCCAGATGCCTGGGCCACCTCGGCCTATGTCGGCAGCTCCAAGGTCACCGCCTTCATCGGTACCAACCTGTCACCGGCGTTGCTGGGCGTGGGCTACATCGTCGGCCTCAACGTCGGCATCGTGGTGGTGTCCGGTTCGATCCTGACCTGGCACATCGCCATCCCGATCTACCAGGCGTTCTTCATGAACACCGATCCGGCGCTGGCCGCGTCGGTTGCCGCGGCTTCGTCCACCGAGGCGGCGTTCGCCATCTGGGGCGCGAAGATGCGCTACCTGGGTGTCGGCGCGATGCTGATCGGTGGCATCTGGACCCTGATCTCGCTGCGCAAGTCGCTGCTCAACGGCGTCAAGAGCGGCTTTGCCGCCGCCCGCAAGAGCGGTGGCCCGGTGCTGGCGCATACCGAGCGCGACCTGCCGATGAAGTGGATGCTGGTTGCCCTGGTGGCGTTCGTGCTGCCGCTGCTGGCCCTGTACCAGGCCATCGTCGGCCAGTGGCACGTGTCGATCCCGATGACCCTCATCATGATCGTCGCCGGCTTCCTGTTCGTCTCGGTCTCCGCCTACCTGGCCGGCCTGATCGGTTCGTCCAACAACCCGGTCTCGGGCATCACCATCTCCACCATCCTGTTCGCCTCGGCCGTGCTGGTCGTGCTGCTGGGCGCTGACGGCCTCAAGCCGGTCGGTGCCGGCGGGGCGCCGCTGGGCGCGGTGGCCGCGATCATGATCGGTGCGGTGGTGTGCTGTGCCGCTGCGGTCGGTGGTGACAACCTGCAGGACCTCAAGGCCGGTTACATCGTCGGTGCCACCCCGTGGAAGCAGCAGCTGATGCTGGGCATCGGTGCGTTCTCGTGCGCGCTGATCATGGCCCCGGTACTGAACCTGCTGGCCACTGCCTACGGCATCGGCGTGAAGTCCGAGCTGCACCCGAACGCGCTGGCTGCGCCGCAGGCCAACCTGATGGCCTCGGTGGCCAAGGGCCTGTTCGGTGGTGAACTGCCGTGGACCTTCATCGGCATCGGTGCTGTGGTCGGCGCTGCCATCATCGCCTTCGACAGCTGGCTGAAGTCCCGCAACGCGCGCTTCCGCGTGCCGGTGCTGGCCGCCGCCATCGGCATCTACCTGCCGCTGGAACTGATGGTGCCGATCTTCCTCGGCGGCCTGATCGCCCATCTGGTCGAGCGCTTCCACAGGGTGCGCGCCGATGACGAAGAAGGCCGCGACCGCGTGCACAAGCCGGGCGTGCTGTTTGCCGCCGGCCTGATCACCGGTGAGGCACTGATGGGCATCGCCATCGCGATTCCGATCGTGGTCAGCAGCCGCGCCGATGTGCTGGCAGTGCCGTTCCACCTGCCGGGCGCACAGTGGATCGGCCTGGCCGTGCTGTTCCTGGTCGGCTGGCTGATCTACCGCACCGGCAAGTACGCCAAGGCGTAAGGGACGGGTAGTGCCGACCGCTGGCCGGCAATCCCGGAATCCCGTGATACCCCTGGTTGCCGCCCCCCCCCCGGCAGTACCGCAAACCCCGCTTCGGCGGGGTTTGCTGTTTATGGCGATTGCCCGCCTGCAGCCATGACCGATGGCCTTGGCAGCCCCGGCCATGCGGGCCTACCATCGGTTTTTTGCCGTCCTGCGGAGACCCCGATGAAACTGCGTCATGCCCTGCTGCCACTGAGCCTGCTGGCCGCCCTGCCCAGTGTTGCCGCTGCCCGTGGCCTGGAAGTCCGCGACATGGTGGCGATGGACCGCGTTTCCGCGCCGGTGCTGACCGCAGACGGTGGCACCGTGGTGTTCGCCAAGCGCAGCGTGGACGCCAACCTGAAGGCCTCCACCGCGCTGTTCGCGCGCAACCTGCGCACCCGCGACGCAGCGCCGCCGAAGCAGATCACCCCGGCCGGCTGGAACGTCAATTCCGCCTCGCTGTCGGCCGATGGCCAGACGTTGTATTTCCTGAGCGCCAAAAACGGCAGCCAGCAGCTGTACGCGCAGCCCATCAACGGCGGTACTCCGCGCCAGCTGACCGACTTCCCGGTCGACGTGGACAGCTACCACGTGTCGCCGCAGGACGACCGCGTGTTGTTCAGCGCCGGCGTGTTCCAGGCCTGCGCCTCGGACCTGGCCTGCACCGAGAAGAAGCTGAAGGAAAAGAAGGACGCCAAGGCCAGCGGCCAGGTATGGGATTCGCTGTTCGTGCGCCACTGGGACACCTGGAACGACGGCCGCCGCAACACCCTGTTCGTCGCTCCGCTGCCTGCGGCCAAGGCCGGTGCAGTCAAGGGCGCCTCGGCACTGAGCGCGACCATCGATGGTGATGCGCCGTCCAAGCCGTTCGGCGGCAATGATGACTTCGCGTGGTCGCCGGATGGCGCCAGCGTAGTGGCCAGCATCCGTGTGGCCGGCAAGCACGAACCGTGGTCGACCAACTTCGATCTGTACCGCTTCGACGCCGCGGGCAAGCAGGCGCCGGTCAACCTGACCGCCTCCAACCCGGCCTGGGATGCCGGCCCGGTGTTCAGCGCCGACGGCAAGACGCTGTTCTATCGTGCGATGAAGCGCCCGGGCTTCGAGGCCGACCGCTTCGGCCTGATGGCGATGGACCTGGCCAGCGGCAAGACCCGCGAGATCGCGCCGCAGTGGGACCGTTCGGCGGGCGGCATCACCCTGTCCGCCGACGGCGCCAGCATCTACACCACCGCCGACGACCTCGGCGAGCATCCGCTGTTCCAGATCGACGTGGCCAGCGGCAAGGCCACCAAGCTGGTTGGCGACGGCAGCGTGACCTCGGTCGATGTGGCCGGCAACAGCGTGGCGATCACCCGCAACAGCCTGAAGAGCAACGACCAGGTGCTGGTAGGACTGCTGCCGGCCGCAGGCCAGCCGATCGGCGAACTGCGCGCGCTGACCCCGGCTGCTGGCGACGTACTCAAGGACGTGTCCTTCGGCGACTACGAACAGTTCGAGTTCAAGGGCTGGAACAACGACACCGTGCATGGCTACGTGGTCAAGCCGCACAACTATCAGGAAGGCAAGTCCTACCCGGTGGCGTTCCTGATCCATGGCGGCCCGCAGGGCAGCTTCGGCAATGGCTGGAGCTACCGCTGGAATCCGCAGACCTATGCGGGCCAGGGCTACGCGGTGGTGATGATCGACTTCCACGGCTCCACCGGCTACGGCCAGGCGTTCACCGATGCGATCAGCCAGCACTGGGGCGACCGCCCGCTGGAAGACCTGCAGAAGGGCTGGGACGCGGCACTGAAGAAGTATTCCTTCCTCAACAGTGACAAGGCCTGTGCGCTGGGCGCCAGCTACGGCGGCTTCATGGTCAACTGGATCGCCGGCAACTGGAACAGCCCGTTCAAGTGCCTGGTCAACCACGACGGCGTGTTCGACCAGCGCATGATGGGCTACGCCACCGAAGAACTGTGGTTCACCGAGTGGGAGCAGGGCGGCACGCCGTACCAGAAGGCCGCGAACTACGAGAAGTTCAACCCGGTCAACCACGTGGCGGACTGGAAGAAGCCGATCCTGGTCATCCACGGCCAGCAGGACTTCCGCATCCCGGTCGAGCAGGGCCTGGCCGCGTTCACCGCCGCCCAGCGCCAGGGCATCGAATCGAAGTTCCTGTACTTCCCGGATGAAAACCACTGGGTGCTCAAGCCGAACAACAGCATCCTGTGGCATGACACCGTCAATGCCTGGCTGAAGCAGCACATCGGCAACTGATGGTTGCGGCGCCGCTCTCCGGGGCGGCGCTTCTGTTTCACCATCTGCTTTACCGGTGGGTGCCGACCGTTGGTCGGCACACCTTATCTGCCGCCAACAGCAGCCGGCCAGCGGCCGGCTCTACCAGAGCGCCTGCATGCCTTCGACTGCCCTGATCCAGAACGACATCGTCGTCTTCGGTTTGATCGCCGCCACGCTCGGCGCCGTTTTCTGGACCGCCTCGCGCGAGCAGGGCCTGTGGAAACGCTTCTACACCTTCGTGCCGGCGCTGCTGCTGTGCTACCTGATTCCCGGCATCTACAACACCGTCGGCCTGATCGACGGGCAGAACACCCGGCTCTACAACCCGATCGCACGCGACATCCTGCTGCCGGCGGCGCTGATCCTGCTGACCCTGGCGGTGGACATCAAGGGCATCCTGCGGCTGGGCCCGAAGCTGGTGCTGATGTACCTGGGGGCATCGGCCAGCATCATGCTCGGGGCGGTCGTGGCCTTCCTGCTGATGCGCGCCGTGCATCCGGAAACCGTGGCCGGTGACACCTGGGCCGGCATGGCTGCGTTGGCCGGCAGCTGGATCGGTGGTGGCGCCAACATGCTGGCGATGCGCGAAGTGTTCGACGTCAACGCGACCACCTTCGGCCAGTTCGCCGTGGTCGACGTGGGTGTCGGCTATGTGTGGATGGCGGCGCTGATCTTCCTCGCCGGTCGTGCGGCGAAGATCGATGCACGCAGTGGCGCCGATACCTCGGCCATCGATGAACTGAAGGAGCGCATCGCGCGCTTCCAGGCCGAGCATGAGCGCATTCCCAGCCTCACCGATCTGATGCTGATCGCGGCCGTGGCCTTCGGTGGCGTCGGACTGGCACACGCGATCGGTGCGCCCTTGGCGGCGTGGTTCAAGGCAAATGTCAGCTGGGCCGCGCAGTTCAGCCTGGACGCACCGTTCGTGTGGGTGGTGGTGCTGTCGACCACGCTGGGCCTGAGCCTGAGTTTCACCCGCGCACGCAACCTGGAAGGCGCGGGTGCCTCGCGTCTGGGTTCGTTGCTGCTGTACTTCCTGATCGCCTGCATCGGCATGCAGATGGATCTGCTGGCGTTGCTGGACCGCCCGTGGCTGTTCCTGCTCGGCCTGATCTGGATCGCCGTGCACATCGTGCTGCTGTGGTGCCTAGGCAAGCTGCTGAAGGTGCCGTTCTTCTATTTCGCCATCGGTTCGCAGTCGAACATCGGTGGCCCGGCCTCGGCGCCGGTGGTGGCCGCCGCGTTCCATCCGGCGCTGGCGCCGGTGGGCGTGCTGCTGGGCACGATGGGCTATGCGACCGGCACGTACCTGGCCTACATCGTCGGTATTACCCTGCGCGCGCTGGCCGGGCAGGGCTGATGGGGTGGTGCCGGCCGCTGGCCGGCAACCTCATGAACCCGTGAAGCATCACCTGGTTGCCGGCCAGCGGCCGGCACTACCGAGCGTTACGCCACCGGCAACCCGCGTTCGATCAACCACGCCTTCGCGTCTTCGGCGTCCTGTTCGAACCATGCCTGTGTAGACCCCAGCCGATACGTGTACCCCCAGGCGTCCATGTCGGCCATCAACCGCGCGCTGCCAACACCCGGCAGCTGCCCGGCCAGCACGATCTGCAGGTAGCAGGTGGCATCTTCCTCGGCCACCGAGTCGGTGGCGTCGGTATGCACCTGCGCACGCCGCTCCGGCGGCAGCACGATCAGGTGGCAGGCTTCGTGCAGCATCGAATGCACGGGCGTGTCGTCGCGCACGTACACGTTGCTGGCGATGATGCCGGCCTCTGGCTCGCCCCAGTAACTGCCGGGAATCGGTTCGCCGGGCGCCACGTGGTGCAGCCGCAGGCCATGCGCGGCGAGCAGGCGCTGCGCGTCGGCGAAGGCGATGTCGCCCACGCAGGTGATGCCCACGGTGGTTGTCGTATCGGTCATGCAGGTCACGCAGCCCCGCCCATGCAGGCACGGGCGGGGCGGGGGATCAGGGTTTGTCCGGGCCTTCAGGCAGCGCCACGGAGATGTCCAGCACGTCGTGCTGGCCATCCTTCACCAGGTCGACCTTCACCGCATCGACGTCGATGTTCACGTACTTCTTGATCACTTCCAGCAACTCGCGCTGCAGCAGGGGCAGGTAGTCCGGGCCACCGCGGTGGCTGCGTTCCTGCGCGATGATGATCTGCAGGCGGTTCTTTGCGGTTTCGGCGGTGGTCTTCTTCGCTTTGAGGAAATCGAACAGGCCCATGCTTACCCTCCGAACAGCTTGCTGAAGAAGCCCTTCTTCTCCACGGTGGTGAAGCGCATCGGCCGCTCCTCGCCAAGGATGCGCGCAACGGCGTCCTCATAGGCCTGGCCGGCTGCGGATTCGACATCCAGGATGACCGGCTCGCCCTTGTTGGAGGCATTGAGCACGTCACCCGACTCGGGGATCACGCCGATCGCCTTCAGCCCCAGCACTTCCTCGACGTCGGCAATGCTGAGCATCTCGCCGGTTTCCACGCGCAGCGGGGTATAGCGGGTCAGCAGCAGGAACGCGGGCACATTCTGCCCGGATTCGGCCTTGTGGGTCTTCGAATCCAGCAGCCCGATGATGCGGTCGGAGTCGCGCACGGAGGACACTTCCGGGTTCACCACCACCACGGCGCGGTCGGCGAAGTACATCGCCAGGAAGGCACCCTTTTCGATACCCGCCGGCGAGTCGCAGATGATGTAGTCGAAGCCGTCGGCGGCCAGGTCCTTCAGAACCTTGCCCACGCCTTCCTGGGTCAGTGCGTCCTTGTCGCGGGTCTGCGAGGCGGCCAGCACGTACAGGTTGTCGAAGCGCTTGTCCTTGATCAGGGCCTGTTTGAGGGTGGCTTCGCCGTGCACGACGTTGACGAAGTCGTACACCACGCGGCGTTCGCAGCCCATGATCAGGTCGAGGTTGCGCAGGCCGACGTCGAAGTCGATCACCGCCACCTTCTTGCCGCGCCTCGCCAGGCCACAGGCCAGGCTCGCGCTGGAAGTGGTCTTGCCCACGCCGCCCTTGCCGGAGGTGACTACGATGATTTCAGCCAAAGGACTTCTCCTGGTTCTGCATTAGTTTGGAGCTGCGTCAGTCCAGCGCAGCGATCTTGACCTGGTCCTGTTCCAGCCATACCTGCACGGCCTTGCCGCGCAGGTTGTCCGGGACATCGTCCAGTACCTTGTAGTGGCCTGCAATGGCCACCAGTTCCGCATGGAAATCACGGCAGAAGATGCGTGCCGCGGTGTTGCCCTGCGCCCCTGCCAGCGCGCGGCCGCGCAGGGTGCCGTAGATATGGATGCTGCCGTCGGCGATGACTTCGGCGCCGGCGCCGACGGTAGCCATCACGGTGAGGTCGCAGTTTTCAGCGTACAGCTGCTGGCCCGAGCGTACGTTGCCCAGCTGCATGCGGCCCGGCTGCGGTGCCGCAGCGCCGGCAACCCTGACTGTCGGCGCGGCCGGCGCCGGCTTCGGTTCGGCGCGCGCTGCGCGCCGCGGTTCCGGAGCGGGCGGGGGCGGGGGCGGCTCGGCCTCGGCTCGCTCGTACTGGGCGCGGAACTTGGCCAGCAGCGGCAGTCCGAGCTGCTGCGAGAGCAGGTCGACCGCGCTGGTGCCATAGGCCAGCGCCACCGGCAGCACGCCGGCGCTGCGCAGGCCATCGACCAGCGCTTGCGCCGTGGCCACGTCCGGTACCTGGCTCAGGCCGCCGAAGTCGAGGATCACCGCGGCGCGGCCGAACAGCTTCGGCGCCCGGGTAACGCGTTCGCGCATTTCCTGCACGAGGCGTTCGACGTCAAGCGTACGGATGCGCAGGTTGGCGATGCCCACCTGGCCGATCTTCAGTTCACCGGCCTGTTCGTAATCGAAATTCACCGCCACGCTCAGGTCCCCGTCGGCCGCTGTGCCTGCGCCGGCAGCTGCCGGGCACGTGTCCATGCCACATCCGGCAGCTTGCCGCCGTAGGTCTCCTTCACCCACGGGTAGCTGCACAGTTCCTTGGCCAGCATGCTGGCGCGCACATCGACCTGCGGCATGGTGTTCTGGCCCAGCTCGCGGAAGCCGAAGCTGCCGTGGAAGAGCAGGGCGGCATCGGCGCCATGGTCGAGGAAGACCTCGCAGGTCATCTGCGGGTAGCGCAGCTCGGCGAAGCTCTGCGCATCGGCATAGAACGCGCGACCGACGCCACCACCACGACGGCGGCTGGCAACCACGATGCGGTCGATATAGAAGAACGGGGCGTCCAGCTGCTGCTTGAACCAGGCAAAGTTGCTGCTGTCGTGCTGGCTGTCGCTGCCGAAGCCGATCAGGAAGCCGGCAAGGTTGCCGTCGCGCTCGGCGACGCGGAAATACTCAGCGGTTTCATAGAACAGGCGCAGGCGGGCCGCATCCAGGGGAAGGATGGCCAGGCCAGCGTTGTTGTTCAAAGCCAGGACGGAATCGAGCTCGTGCTCGCGCACGTCGCGGATGACAATCGACATTGTGACTCCGTGGGGTAACGCGGTTGGTCCGTCAGGGGACCCTGCGCACGATTATTGCATGCCCGGGGTGGGCTGCGGCATGAACAGGGGGGCGCGGATGCATGACTTCCGTGGGAGTGCGCGACGCAGGCCGGGCCCGTAGAGTGCTGGCATGTTGGGAGTCCTCAGCCATACCCGCGTTCTCCGTCTGGCCGGCCTGTTCACCTGGGTCATGGTCGGCCTTCCATTGGCGTATTCGCAGTTCGAGAACCTGCACAGCCGCAGCGATATGGGCGGCTGGGCGATCCTGCTGTTTGTCGCCTACCTGTCCTTCGGCGCGGCGTACTATTGGCTGACCCGCCTGCTGCGCAGCGACAGCGGCAGCCACACCAGCTGGCTGGACCGCGGCCTGCTGCTCCTGCTGACGGTCTCGGCGCTGGGCGTCAGTTTCCTCAGCGGCTCGGGCCTTGGCAGCATCCTGATGATGGTGGCTGCCGGCGTCATTCCGTGGATGCTTTCGGTACGCCTGTGCGTGCTGTGGCTGCTGGTCAGCCAGCTGGCGGTGGCGCCGGTCTATTACCTGCTGCTGCGCTTCCCGCTGTTCGAAGCGGTGATGCAGTCGTTGCTGTATGGCGGCTTTTCCATGTTCATCTTCGTGACCAGCCTTGTTGCGAGACAGCAGACCGAGGCCCGCGACGAACAGCGCAGGCTCAATTCAGAGCTGCGCGCCACCCGTGCCCTCCTGGCCGAGAGCGCCCGCGTCAACGAGCGCACCCGTATTTCGCGGGAGCTGCATGACCTTCTGGGGCATCAGCTGACCGCGCTGACCCTGAACCTGGAAGTGGCAGGCCACCTGGCCGAAGGCCAGGCGCTGGACCACGTGAAGCGCTCGCATGCCCTGGCCAAGCTGCTGCTGGGCAACGTGCGCGAGGTGGTCAGCCAGCTGCGCGAGACCGGTGCCATCGATCTGGCCGCGGCGCTGCGCCCGCTGACCGAGAACGTGCCCTCGCTGGACATCCAGCTGGACATCGAGGATCCACTGAACGTGGAGGACCCGCAGCGGGCCCACGTGCTGCTGCGGTGTACCCAGGAGATCATCACCAACGCGGTGCGCCATGCCGGTGCCCGCCACCTGTGGATCAAGGTGTACCGTGAAGCCCCCGACCAGGTGGTGGTGGAGGCCCGCGACGACGGCGTCGGCGCGGATACGGTCAATGTGGGCAATGGCTTGCGCGGCATGCGCGAGCGACTGCAACAATGTGGCGGCCAGCTGCAGGTCGAGACCCGGCCCGGTGAAGGCTTCCGGCTGCGGGCGACGGTACCGGCAACGGTGCTGGTGGCCGCCCTTACCAAGGTTCCTGAAGGAGTGCGTTGATGATTCGCGTCTGCCTGGTCGACGACCAAACCCTGGTGCGGCAGGGAATCCGCTCCCTGCTGGCGCTCGACGACGGCATCGAGGTGGTGGCCGAGGCCGGCGACGGCCGCCAGGCGGTGGAGCTGATACCGCAGGTGCGACCGGACGTGGTGCTGATGGACATGCGCATGCCGGTGATGTCCGGGCTGGAGGCGCTGCAGGTCCTGTCGCGTCAGGACCTGCTGCCGCCGACCATCATCCTCACCACTTTCGACGATGACCAGCTGGTGCTGGCCGGGCTTAAGGCCGGCGCCAAGGGTTACCTGCTCAAGGACGTGACCCTGGCACAGCTGGTCGGTGCCATCCGCACCGTGGCCGACGGCGGTTCGCTGGTGCAGCCGGCCGTGACCCAGCGGCTGCTGTCCGGCCTGGAGCACATGCGCAACGAGTTTGTCAGCCTGGACCGTCCGGACCCGTTGACCGACCGCGAGACCGAGATCCTGCGCCTCATGGCCAGCGGCTTCTCCAACAAGGAGATTGCCAATTCGCTGGGGGTGGCCGAAGGCACCATCAAGAACCACGTGTCCAACATCCTTTCCAAGCTGGGCGTGCGCGACCGTACCCGCGCCGTATTGAAGGCGTTCGAGCTGCAGCTGGTGTGAAGAAATTCTTTTCAGGACAATGACTTGAGGTCCATTCATGGCCCTCCGGCGGGGTTGCCCCCTACTTCAGGGGCGTCGGTATGCGGTACCCTTCGATTTCTTTGTCCATACAAATACGCAGCCGGCACGGAAACCGGTGCGCCAATCCCGATAAACAATGCCCGCGAAGCCTGCTAGGATTGGCGCTTCGCTTCAATCAACCCGGCCGTGGGATCGGCCCCGGAGACTCTCTGAATGACCCGTATTATCGAGTTCCTGATCGCCTTGGGGATCGTGGCTGGCCTGTTCGTCATCATTGGCGTATGTCTGCCGGGCGAGCGTCACATCACCGAAAGCATCGAGACCAACCGCAAGATGACGATCGTGTACGACACGGTCAGCAGCCTGCGCCGCTTCAAGGACTGGAACCCGCTGGTACTGCGCGATCCCGCCGTTGAACTGAAGCTGTCCGGCCCGGCCTCCGGCGTCGGTGCCACCCTCGACTTCACCTCCAAGGACCTGGGCACCGGTTCCTGGAAGATCACCGAAGCCGAAGAGAACAAGCGTGTTGCGATCGCCATTGATGACGCCACCAAGGGTCACGACAAGATCACCACCTTCACCCTGGAGCCGACCGGCAAGGGTGGCCGTAACGTCAAGATCACCCAGGACTACTCGGTGAAGTACGGCTTCGACCTGTTCGGCCGTTATGCCGGCCTGTATGTCAGCCGCCAGATCGGCGACGACATCAAGATGGGCCTGTCGCGCATGGCCAACATGCTGGCCACCGTCCCGAACGTCGACTACCGCACGCCGGAAGCCCCGCTGACCGATCTGGGCATCGTCGATGTGCCGGCTGAGGACCTGCTGGTCGTCAACGCCGGTAACGTGGACCGCGGTCAGGACACGATCACCAAGTCCATCAAGGACAACCAGGAGTGGATCAAGCGCGTGATGGAGGCCAATGGCCTTGAAGCCGCCGGTCCGTTCCGCATCATCACCACCGACTTCGGCCAGGAGAAGTACGCCTTCGACATCGCCCAGCCGGTGAAGAAGAAGGGTGCTGAAGGTGCCACCGCTGAAGAGCTGACCGTCAAGATCGACGGCGGCGCGCCGGTCAAGTACGTGCATGTGGCTCCGCACCGTTCGGCGCATGCGGCCTACACCGGCCACATGGCGGGTCTTGACGTGGCCCGCAACGGCCTGCGTGCCTGGGCGGTGACCTCCGGCAACGAAGTGATCGACCGTCCGTACGAAACCTGGAAGGACGGCATCGACAAGTCGTTCACCCCGGAAGGTACCTACGACATCTACTGGGCCGTCAAGTAAGCTTCGGCTGACCCATGTAGTGCTGGACACGAAAACGCGCCGCTCATTGCGGCGCGTTTTTTTTTCATCTGGCGCCCGGCAAGGGCGCTGCGCAAGGAGCCCACATGTTCAATCTCGAACGTCGCGCACGTAAGCCTTCGCTGCTGGCCTGCCTGGGGGCACTGCTGGCCGCCGCCTCGATCGGCCTGTCCGCCTATGCATCGCATGGCGTGGCTGATCCGCTGGCGCAGCAGCATCTGAACATGGCGGCGCTGTATGCGTTCGCGCACGGTGCGGTGCT
This sequence comes from Stenotrophomonas sp. Sm10, assembly GCF_030985515.1. Classification (NCBI taxonomy): domain Bacteria; kingdom Pseudomonadati; phylum Pseudomonadota; class Gammaproteobacteria; order Lysobacterales; family Lysobacteraceae; genus Stenotrophomonas; species Stenotrophomonas sp. Sm10. Next base: position 64,750 of record NZ_JAPTFO010000002.1, on the reverse strand, counting down.
GGTGGCGCTGGGGCCGCGCGCGCAGGGAGCGATCGCGCACCTTGCGCTGTACGTGCTGCTGCTGGGTGTGCTGTTGTTTTCCGGCAGCCTGGTGGGTGGTGCGCTGTGGCAGTGGCCGACGCGGATGGCACCGATCGGTGGCACCAGCATGATGGCCGGATGGGTGTTGCTGGCGATCAATGCGTTGAGGCGGTAACTGAGTCGACGTTGTCGCTTCGATCCATGCAGATGCGATCTGCACCGTTCATGGGCGTTACTTTTCTTTTCGCGCGAAAAGAAAAGTAACCAAAAGAAACGCGCCGCCGGCCACGAGCCGGTGCTGCGCACCGGTCCCCTGCGCTCCTCGGCGCATCGAGGGGCGGTGCGGAGAGCAGCCGAGCATGGCTCGGCTCTACAGAATCGCAAGCACCTCTTCGCCCTCGCCGGACCTGCGGTGCTCGGCTCGCTTGAAGGCGGACCCAACAGCCGCGCGCTGATCCGTTGTAGTGGCTTCGAGCGAAGCGACCGGCTTTTGTCTTTGCTGTCTTGTTCCATCGCGCGGCCATGCGCTGACCGCTCCAGGCTTTCGCCACGAGGGGCTCAGCCGTTGGCCGGTCTCCAGCACCAGTGCCAGGGTTCGTAGACGATGCCGTGCGGGTTGTCGCGTGGGTAACTCAGATGGAAGCCATGCCCGCCGGCATGCACCTGCAGCCAGGCGAACGCGTCGGTGGCTTCGAACGATTCTTCGGCCGGCGCATCGCCAGGTGTGCCGATGTCCAGCGCGTAGCCGCTGTGGTGTTCGCTGAAACCCGGGGCGGCATTGACCTTCAGGATCTCTGCCACGCTCAAGCCGCGCGCCAGCTTCCGCTCGAAGATGCCCAACTGGTAGGCATGGCTGCGGAAGCCGGAGATGGCGTCCAGCGCAATTCCATCCTGTGCCGCGTGCAGTCGCATCCGCCGCCAGCCCTGCGCGGCGGCACGGTGCAGCCACAACGGGCGGGCGAAGCGGTCGCGGCCGGCGAAGTGCAGCAGGCAGGGTTCGGGTTCGAGCGGCAGCCCGCTGTCGCCGGCATAGCGCTGTGCATCCAGGCCAAGCTGCTGCAGGCGCTGCTGCAGGCCTGCCAGTGGCAACCACTGATCCTCCAGCACGGCGCCGAACGGACGCGCCGCTGCTGCATCCAGCAGCGCCAATGCGTCCTCCACCCCTGGCTCGTGTGCCAGGCGCGGCACCATGGCATGAACCCCGCGCGCCAGTACCGCCGCGAGGTAGCGGCCATCGCGCTTGCGCCGCAGCACCCGGTGTGCCTGCGACAGCAGGCGTGCATCCAGGTTGCTGCGTGCACGCAGCAGGTGCGCGGGCCACAGCTCGATGGCCTCGGTGTTGATCAGCAGGGGGGCGCGTCGTTGCATCTCAGCAGCTTACTGCCGTGGCGCCGACGCGGCCACTTTGTGCAGCGCATCGAGCAGCGCCTGCGGCCGGTCCACGCTGAGCAGCAGCGTGCTGCCGTCACTGACCGGCAGGGCGAGGACACGCGCACGATCGGTGACCAGAGCGAAGCCCTTGCCGCCCCCGTGCAGGCGGAAGTGGCCGGAATAGAAGCCTGGCACTGAATAGCCATTGGTTTTGACACGGATGCCATAGCGGCGGTCACGCTGCAGGTCGACCACCTCGGCCTGGTCCAGCCGCAGCTGTGCCACCGGGACGCGGCGGCGGTACATCGTCGAGCGCACATCCAGCACGTTGTCGTCCAGTTCCACCCGGCGACGGAAGAATGCTGCGCCCAACCCGATGCCGAGTACCGCGATCACCAGCAGACTCCAGGCGGCACTGCCACCCATCCGGAACCAGGGCGGCGACAGCGCTACTTCGATCCAAGGGGCACTGGACGGCGCCTTGTACAGCTGTGCGTACACGCACGCCACGAAGGCAGCCAGCAGCGGAAGCACGATCCAGAGCACGCGCAACGGCGAGCTCTCGGCCACTTCAAACGTCTTCGGGTCGCTGCCGCCCATGCGTCAGGCCTCCTTCTTGAACACCAGCATCGCCGGGCGCATCGGCGCCGGGATGATGATGTTGACCAGTTCCCAGCCCAGTTGGCCCTGGCGGCTGAGTTCGGCCTGGATGTCCTCGGCCTTGAGCAGGCCCATCATGGACGTCTTGACCTCGATGGTCTGGTAGCTCCAACGCTTGCTCATTCCTTGTCCTCCGACGATGGCGCGGGTTTCGGCAGGCGTCCCGCCTTGCGCAGGGCGTCGCGCAGCACGTATTCGATCTGCGCGTTGAGGCTGCGCAGTTCGTCATCAGCCCAGCGCTGCGCAGCAGCCAGGACGTCGGCATTGATGCGCAGCGGGTAGGCTTTCTTCTCACTCATGGGGGCTCCTGGCGGGGCGGTGGGGCACCCCGTTGCGAGTGTGGCTCAATACAGCGAGCCGGCATTGACGATCGGCTGGGTGCCGCGGTCCGAGCACAGCACGGTGAGCAGGTTGCTGACCATGTGCGCCTTGCGTTCCTCGTCCAGCTGCACCACGCCGTTCTTCTGCAGTTCGGCCAAGGCCATCTCGACCATGCCCACCGCACCAGCAACGATACGCGTGCGCGCGGCGATCACCGCGTTGGCCTGCTGGCGTTGCAGCATCGCCTGGGCGATTTCGGCGGCGTAGGCCAGGTGGCTGATGCGCGCGTCGATCACCTGTACACCGGCATCGGCCAGGCGCTCGGCCAGCTCGTTCTTCAGGTGCTGGGAGATCTCGCTGGCGTGGCTGCGCAGGGCCAGCTGTCCATCCTCGTGCTGGTCGTAGGGATAGCTGGTGGCCATCGCCCGCAGTGCCGATTCGGACTGGATGTGCACGAAGCTCTCGTAGTCGTCCACGTTGTAGACGGCCTCGGAGGCATCGACCACCTGCCAGACAATCACCGCGGCGATCTCGATCGGGCTACCGTCCAGCTCGTTGACCTTCAGCTTGCCGCTCTCGAAGTTGCGCACGCGCTGGCTGACCCGGCGCTTGGCATAGAAAGGGTTGTTCCAGCGCAGGCCGTTGTCCTTCACCGTGCCCACGTACTTGCCGAACAGGCTCAGCACCGCCGCCTGGTTGGGCTGGATGGTGTACAGGCCGGCCAGCGTGAACACGCCCAGGACTACCAGCAACGCCCCCAGCAGCATCAGCAGCAGGTTGGGCGAGCCGACGCTGGCCTTGGCGGCCACACCCAGTACGAACAGGGCGGCGCCAGCGAGGGCGACGAGCAGGGCGACGGCCAGCGTGCCGAGGCCGTTGAGCGAAGACAGCGACTTCTCTTTCATGGCGGTACGTCCTTGAGGGTTCGAACGGAAGATATCAAAGTGATATCACTTCCAGGCTACCGTTCGTCGGATGGCATGGCCAGAGGGCGCGGCCAGCTAGAATGCCCATCCGCCTTCACATTGCTGCTGGAACCGCCATGGCCAAGCTTGGAACTCCGTTGTCCCCCTCCGCCACCCGCGTGCTGCTGCTGGGCTCGGGCGAACTCGGCAAGGAGGTGGCCATCGAGCTGCAGCGGCTGGGCGTGGAGGTGATCGCCGCCGATCGCTACGCCGATGCGCCGGCCATGCAGGTCGCGCACCGCTCGCACGTGATCGACATGCTCGATGCGATGGCGCTGCGCGCTCTGATCGCCGAGGAGCAGCCGCACCTGGTGGTGCCGGAGATCGAGGCCATCCACACCGAGACCCTGGTCCAGCTGGAACAGGAGCAGGGCCTGCGGGTGATCCCGACCGCGCGTGCTGCACGCCTGACCATGGACCGCGAAGGCATTCGCCGCCTCGCCGCCGAAACCCTGGGCCTGCCGACCTCGCCGTACCGCTTCGTCGATACCGAGGCCGAGTACCGTGCTGCGGTGGCCGCCATTGGCCTGCCGTGCGTGGTCAAACCGGTGATGTCGTCCTCGGGCAAGGGCCAGAGCACCCTGCGCAGCGAGGCGGACATCGCCCCGGCATGGGACTACGCGCAGACCGGTGGCCGTGCCGGTGCCGGCCGCTGCATTGTCGAAGGTTTCATCGATTTCGACTATGAGATCACCCTGTTGACCGTGCGCCATGCCGGCGGCACCTCCTTCTGTGCGCCGATCGGCCACCTGCAGAAGGATGGTGACTACCGCGAAAGCTGGCAGCCGCAGCCGATGTCGAGCGCGGCACTGGCGCGTGCCGAAGAGATTTCGCGTGCGATCACCGACGACCTTGGCGGCTGGGGCCTGTTCGGCGTCGAGCTGTTCGTGAAGGGCGACGAGGTGTGGTTCAGCGAAGTGTCGCCGCGCCCGCACGATACCGGCCTGGCGACCCTGGTTTCGCAGGAACTGAGCGAGTTCGCGCTGCACGCGCGCGCGATCCTCGGCCTGCCGGTTCCGGTGATCCGCCAGAGTGGCCCGTCGGCGTCGTGCGCGCTGTTGGCACACGGCGAGGGCGTGCCGTACTTCAACAACGTCGCCGCCGCACTGCAGGTGCCGGACACCGCCGTGCGGCTGTTCGGCAAGCCGAGCGTGCATGGCCACCGCCGCGTCGGCGTGACCCTGGCGCGCGCGGCAACCATCGACGAAGCACGCGCCATCGCGCGTGACGCCGCCGACGCCATCGGCGTCGAACTGCGCCCCTAAACCGATAGCGCCGGGCCATGCCCGGCGGCCGCATCCCGGTAGGTACCGACCGTTGGTCGGTACAGATTTCTGTGCGGTAGCGCCAGGCCGCACCCGCCGGCTTGCCATGAACTGTGTGAGTCTTCTGTAGAGCCGAGCCCACGCTCGGCTGCTTTTCCATGTGACGCTTTCAGCCCGACAATGGATTCACATCTTCAGTCATGCGCGACGGCCTGCTGGGGCTATTGAGTGCCAGATGCTGCCGTTAGAGGGTTTGCTGCAAAGACGTAGAGCGCTAGGCCGCAATTGCGAGCTGAAAGCGACATCTGGTTGAGCGTCAAAATCCTGCGTGTTTTATCTTCTGACGGATGAATGCCAAAGACATCTCAGGAGAAGGCTTGGACGAGCGGCTTACATCAGCGCTACCTGCCTTGTATCACCGAATTGGCCAATCACTGATTGATGCCGTGCCTACCGACCAATGCGGGATCTGGCTGAACTTCGAGATCATCAAGAATGTCTGGTCGGGTTGGGCGTTCTACCGCAAGCCGTCAGGCTCATACGGCTATCTAGAAATTCCAGATGATGCTGAAGCAGCGCTTCTGGAGATGCATCAGCTCTTTGCGCAATGGCACCATGCACTCTGGACGAGTTTGACGTTTCATCTGGATCCAGAGAACAAGATGGAGATCGAGCTCGGATATGAGCAGCTTTCCGAGGATGAGTTCATCGATTCCCTGGGCCGGGAGCAGGCTTGGCAGGACCGGTATCTCGGGGCTGACGCTCAGATTGACTGGCAGAGCTACTAAGCTTGGTTGGTTGCAGTAGCCGAGCATGGGCTCGGCTCTACAACATCTTCAGCAATCGGCCATTCCGGTTACTGCTTCACGTCCACCCACACCAGGTGGTGGTCGCTGCCGTCGGCGATCTTCGCTTCCGGGCTCTCATTGGCCGGCCAGAAGATGCCGCTGCCCACGTACTCGAAACCGGTCGAGGGCAGCACGTAGTCCAGGCGCATGGTGCCGGACTTCGGGCCGAAATCGCCGGTGGCGTGGAACGGCGCGCCCTTGCGTTCGATGCCCTTGGCCGCATAGGCCAGGCTGGTCTGCTCGCCGCCGACGCTGCGCGGGGTGGGGTAGCGCAGCACGCGGGCGTTCTCGATCAGCTCGACGATTGCTTCATGGCGGCCATCGCCATCGACCGGGTCGTTGTTGAGGTCGCCAAGGATCACGAAGCGCGCGTCCTGGGCCAGGCCGCCGCACTGGCCCTTGTCGTCGCACAGCCATGGCTTGTCACCCTTGGACAGGTATTCCTGCCACAGGCGCAGTTCGTCATGGTTGCGCGCCGCGTTGCGCTTTTCCGGGCCATCGAACACCGGCGGGGTCGGGTGCGAAACCAGCGCGTGCACCACGCCGGCCGGGGTCTTCACCGGCACGTCCCAATGCGACTTCGAGGACAGGCGCAGCTGCGACCACACGTGGTCGTTGTAGAAGCTCTTGCCGGTGCGCGGATCGACCGGACGGATCGCGCCGGGCATCGCGCTCCACTTCAGCAGCTGGAAGCTGCGCACCTTGGCTTCGTCGATCGGGTAGCGCGACAGCACCAGCATGCCGTACTGGCCGGGGTGCAGGCCGTAGCCCCACGCGTCATTGCCACGGCTGCGGCCTTCGCCGCCGACCACGCCGTTGTTGTCCAGGTCCAGGCCGCTGGGCACGCCGGTGTTGACCGGGGCCAGGTAGCGATAGGCGAAATGCAGCGGCTTGCCGCCACCGGGCTGGGCGACTTCCAGATAGCGCTTCTGGAACAGGTCGGCGGCGCGATGGGCGTCGTCGAAATCGAATTCGTTCAGCAGCACCAGGTCCGGGCGCACCTGCTGCAGCACTGCGGCGATCTTGCGCGCGTGCTCGCTGTCGCCTTCCAGCTCCTTGATCAGGCCGCCGGCGTCATCGGAGTACAGCGACGTGTTGTAGGTCGCCAGGCGCAGCGCAGCGGACGGCTTTTCGGTCATCGCGGGGGACGTGGCGAAGGCGGGGGCGGTGGCGCCGCAGAGCAGGGCCAGGGCGAGGATCAGGGGATGGCGGCGGGTCATGTTCATGGGCCGTATTGTGCACCCGGCCCGGTGTCAGCGGTTTGTCAGCGCCCGTCCAGATCATTGTCGAAATCGTGCCAGCGGCGGCCATCGTAGGCTTCCAACGGATGGAAGCGGCGCTTGTAGTCCATCTTCTGGTGCCCGCGGATCCAGTAGCCCAGGTACACGTGGGGCAGCCCCTCGCGGCGCGCCCACTCGATCTGCTGCAGGATCGCGAAGGTACCCAGCCCGCGTGCGGCGTGGTCCGGGTCGAAGAAGGTGTAGACCGCCGACAGGCCATGCTCGGTGACGTCGGTCACTGCCACCCCCAGCAGCTGGCTGGGCTGGCCGTCGTGGCCGGGCAGGCGCATCTCCATGAAGCGGGTGTGCGACCAGCTGCCGATCAGGAACTGCTCGAATTCGTGCGGGCCGTGGTCGTCCATGCCGCCATTGGCGTGGCGGTGGGTGAGGTAGCGGTGATACAGCGCGAACAGGTCGTCGCGGGCGGTGGCGGCGGTTATCCGTACCTCCAGGTCGGCATTGCGGGCGGCGCAGCGGCGCTGGCTGCGGTCCGGAGCGAAGCGCGCCACCGGGATCCGCACCGCCACGCAGGCCTGGCAGTGCGCGCAATGGGGCCGGTAGACCAGATCGCCGCTGCGGCGGAAGCCCCAGCTCAGTGCCAGCGGATAGAGCGCACCGAGGCGGCGGTCGTTCGGGTCCAGCACCAGGTCGCGTGCCACCCGGTCCGACCAGTACCCGCAGGGGTGCTCGCCGGTCTGGAAAAGTCGCAGTTCGTCGTCTCTGTCGCCATGTATCGCCATGGGCACAGCATAGCCCCAGCCTGTCGCAGTGGCGGCGACTGTCCGCCGGATGAATGGAATCGGCAGTGGCGTCAACCGAGGTCGCGCCCGGGCGTTGTTGTCCCCCGAGGGTGAAGTGATCACCCCGACGCTGTTCCCATCCCCAGGAGTGACCTCATGATCCGTACCCCCCTGCTGCTGGCCCTGCTGCTGGGCACCTCCGCTTCCGGAATCGCGCTGGCCGCCGACACCCCGGCCACGCCGGCGCAGCGCCCGGCCAAGCTGGACACCAATGGCGACGGCGTGATCGACCGCAGCGAGGCGGCTGCCAATCCGCGCCTGGCCGCGAAGTTCGACGAGCTGGACAAGAACAAGGACGGCAAGCTCTCGCGCGATGAGCTGCCGCGCTGGCAGCATGGCCGCCGTGGCCACGGCGGTGAGCGCTGGGCAAAGCTGGACGTCAACAATGACGGCCGCATCAGCCGCGACGAGGCCAAGGCCGATCCGCGCCTGGCCGCGCGTTTTGACCAGCTTGATCTGAACAAGGATGGCTACCTGGACAAGGCCGACCGCGAGCTGCGCATGAAGCAGCATCGTGATGCCTGGTTCGCTGCCGCCGACACCAACAAGGACGGCCAGCTGAGCAAGGCCGAGTTCGACGCGGCCAAGGGTCCGATGCACGGCGGCCCGCGCCATGGCGGCCCGCGTGACGGTGCTGCACCGGAGCCGCAGCGCTGAGGGTCAATGCAGTGAATGACGACAACGCCGGCAGAGTGCCGGCGTTGTCCGTTATAGGTTCCCGCCGCGCATCAGCGCATACACCACCAGACCGATCACGAAGACGTTCGCCCCGATGATGCCGGTGCGCCCGTAGACGGATTCGTATTGCCAGTTGGTTCCGCTGCGGCCGCGCCGCGCCGAATCGCGCGCGATCATGGGGGCCATCACGCGCTGCAGCGGCACCAGGCACTGGTAGTTCACCGTACCCAGGCCGATGACGAGAATGGCAAGTTGCAGCCACAGCGGCACCTGCAGCATCAGCGAGACCAGCAGACTGGTGCAGACGACCATCGCAGTGAACGTATTGAGGTGCACGAACCGTCGTACGGCCGCCCGCTCCTGCGGGGTGTCTGCGAAGCGCAGCAGGAAGCGGCCCCCCAGATAGCTGCCGATGATGCCACCGACGACGCCCCCGGCAACGGCGGCCCAGTTGCTGGCGGGTATCAGGTGCAGCTGGCTGGCGGCGGCCGTCAGTGAACCCATGGCTGCGCCGCCTGCGGCACTGACGCCGCCCAGGCCCAGCTTGCTGCCGCCCACGCCGACGCCGGTGCTGAGCAGGATCGCTGCGCTGGCGGTGCCGGGCGCGGCCACCAGGACCATCGACACCACCGCGGTGGCGAATGCAGCGCTCGGCGCGCTGCTGCGTGCGAACTCACCGAAGCGCTGCAGCAGGCCGTCGCGCACCAGCGCGCGGGCGCGCGACAGGCGCTTGCGCACCGCAGCGTCGCTGAGCCCGAGCAGGTCGGCCACCTGTTGCGAGCGCTGGCCCTCGCGGTAGTACAGCAGCAGCACTTCGCGGCTGTCTGCGGGCAGGGCAGAGATGATCTCCTCGGCGGCGATCTCCTCTTCCACCCGCTGCAGGCGGTCGGCAGCACCCGGGGCGGGGTCGGCGGCCATGCCCATCGCCACCTCGGCCGCCTCGCCAGTCAGCGGGCGCCCGCGCTGGGCGCGCAGCCAGTCGCGGGCCAGGTTGCGGGTGATCTGCCGCAGCCACGGCAGGAAGCTGGTCGAACTGCGCAGCTGGTGCAGCTGCTGCCAGCCCTTGACGAAGGCCTCCTGGGCGATGTCCTCGCTGGCTTGGCGGTCGCGGGTGATGGCCAGCGCGATGGCGGTGACCGTGTTCTGGCAGGCCAGCACGATGCGCCCGTAGGCGTGCTGGCAACCGCTTGCGGCGGCGGGCAGTTCGCGTTCCAGGGTCTGGTCGATCGATGCGGCGAACGTCGTCATGGCGGCAGCTCTCCTGCTGGGATTGTGTCCCATGACGGAGCCGCGCGCGAAGTGTGACCGCAGATGCTGATGCATCTTCGGTCCGCGCATTCCACCTCATCCCCGCGCCGTTGGCGCGCCCCCTTGAACAACAAGGGGGGCCAATCCTGACGGGTTACGGTGAAGTCGCGGCCCTGCTGACAGGCCGCTGCGCTCGCCGGGCATGGCCCGGCGCTACCGCCTCTTACTTGGAGGGCTGGATGCGGACCCGCACTTCTTCCTCTGCCGGCGCGGCCTGCGGTGCCGGCTGTGCCTGCTGCGGCTGGGCCTGCGGGGCAGGGGCCGGCGCGACCGGTGCCGGGGCACCACGATGGCGCAGGCCGATGACCAACGCCACGCCAGCAATCACCACCAGCAGGGCGATGCGGATGCGCCAGGCCCAGCTGCGGCCGCCGCCGCCCTGTTCCGGCGCATCGCGGAAGGCGAATTCGGCGGTCGGATGGTCGCGACGGGTGGTATCGAGCAGGCGCGCATCGCGCAGGATTTCGCGCGCACGTGGCTGGTCGTCAGCACGTACGATCCATACCGCCGGATAGGCGCTGGCATTGCCCAGGTCGGTATAGCTGAACTGGCCGCGGCGACGGGTCTTGTAGGAGCGCCCGTTGGTCACCTTGACCTCGATGCCATGCCCGCGCAGGAGCTCGGCCACGCCTTCGACGGTTTCCACGCGCTGGCTGCTGAAGATCTGGCGCATGGGTTTTACTCCTTGGCCGGCACGGCGGCCGCGGCAGCCTGGTCGGGAACCACGCGGATCAGGCCTTCCTGCGCGGTGCTGGCCACCAGCACGCCGTTGCGGGTGAAGAACTGGCCGCGGGCCAGGCCGCGCGAATCCTGCGCGCTGGGGCTGTCCAGCGAATACAGCAGCCAGTCGTCGGCGCGGAACGGGCGGTGGAACCAGATCGCGTGGTCGAGCGAGGCCATCTGCACGTGCGGGTGGTAGTAGCTGATGCCGTGCGGGAAGGTCGCCGTGCCCAGCAGGTGGAAGTCGGACGCGTACGCCAGCAGTGCCTGGTGCAGCTCCGGGGCATCGCCGACCGGTTCGCTCAGGCGCAGCCAGACCTGGTGGTAGGGCGGACGCTTGGGCGGGTTCAGTTCGTCGCGCGGATAGACGTGGCGGAACTCGAACGGGCCACCGCGCGACAGCCAGCGCTGCACCTTGATCGGCAGGCGTTCGAGCACTTCCGCCGGCAGCGGCCGGTTCGGTTCGATGTCTTCCGGCTGCGGCACCTCGGGCATCTTGTGCTGGTGCTCGGCGCCGGTCTCGGCCTGCTGGAAAGAGGCCGCGCAGAAGAAGATCACCTTGCCGTGCTGGATCGCGGTGACCCGTCGCACCGAGAAGCTGCCGCCATCGCGGGTGCGGTCCACGTCGTAGACGATCGGGTGGTCGATGTTGCCAGCGCGCAGGAAATAGGCGTGCAGCGAGTGCACGTGGCGGCCATTGTCGACCGTGGCCTGCGCTGCGGCCAGCGCCTGGCCCAGCACCTGCCCGCCGAACACGTACTTGGTGCCGATGTCGCGGCTCTGCCCGCGGAACAGGTTGTCCTCCAGCCGCTCCAGCGTGAGCAGGTCGATCAGCTCGGAGACGACGGGTTCGGGCATGTCGTTCAAGGGGGCGGCCACAGCAGTGAAGAGGCCCCGATTATACCGGTGCAGGCCAGCCCATCATCGGTAGCGCCGGCTACTTGCCCAGCCGCGCCACCAGCGCCTGCAGCGCGTTCTGTGCATCCGGGGCGAACCAGGCCTCGACGAAGCGGTCGAGCTGGATCAGGTCCGGGTGCAGCGCCTCGTGCAGGTCGGCGCGGGCGATGGCGCGGGTCAGCAGCATCGGCTGGCGCGGCTGCTTGAGCAGGTTCTGCAGCCAGGCCACGGCACGTGCCACCACCAGGTCACCCTCGGCCAGCTCATCGACCAGCCCGATCTGCAGCGCCTGTTCGGCCGGCACCAGCGAACCGGTGGTGAGCAGCACGCCGGCGCGGTGCACGCCCACCGCACGCCGCAGCAGGCGCTGGATGCCCTCCGGCGCGATCAGGCCGACCTGCACTTCGTTCAGGCCGATGGCGTACGGCCGCGACGGATCGGCGCTGCGCGCCATCACCCGGTAGTCGCAGCACAGCGCCAGCACGCAGCCACCGGCCGGCGCGTGGCCGGTGATCGCGGCCACCACCGGGATACGGCTCTCGGCCAGCGTGCGCACCGCGCCGAAGAAGGCGTTCCAGGTGTCCAGCAGCCTGTGCTTGTCATCGCCGTGCGAGAGCAGGTGCGGCACGTCCATGCCGCCGGTGAAGATGCGCTCGCTGCCCGACAGCACGATGCCGTGCGCGTCTTCGGCCATGGCCAGCTCGATGGCGTGGATCAACTGCCGGCACAGGTCGGTGTCCAGTGCGTTGACCGGCGGCCGCGCCAGGCGCAGCTCGCGGATGGGGCCGTGGTTGATCACCTCGATGAGCGTCGTCATGCTGCGGTCTCGTTGCGAAGAAGGAACCTGGGCGATGATAACCAAACCATTCGTTGGCGTACTGTGGGTTCTGTGTGCGGCCGCAGCATCGGCTTCAGCGGCCGAACCGGCCTGCGTCACGGTGGAGCAGGGCTGGGCGCGGTTGCCACCGAATCCGGCGATGCCGATGACCGCTGGTTACGGCGTGATCCACAACGGCTGCAGCAAGGCGGTGGCGATCACTGGCGCAGCCAGCAGCAGCTTCGATGATGTGTCACTGCACGAGACCACGATTGTCGATGGCGTCAGCCGGATGCGCGCGATCGAACGCCTGCCGCTGGCGCCGGGCGCGCGTGCCGAGCTCAAGCCCGGCGGGATGCTACGTCCAGTCGTACGAGAACAGCACCGTGCGGCTCACCGGCTCATACAGCATCACTATCGCGTCGGCGCCGGTGGCGCACCAGTTGTAGCCAGCGACTTCGGCCACTGCGAAGAACTTGTGGCCACCGTGGCGGATGATCGCCAGTTCGGCATCATCTGGAGCATGCCGGTCGTTGGCGGCGTCGGTGAATTCCAGGGTGAAGGCGGCCGGAATATCGGCTGTTTCGATCCAGTTGCCACAGGAAATCCGTCCACCCAGCGTATCCAGGTAATCGCGCTCGCTGGGCTCGTCCTTGCCATAGCGCGAGTAGCAGGCCAGGCGGCCGTGCGTGGCATGGTAGTCACGCGCCTTGGCATAGCTCTCGCGCATCTGCGCGATGTGTTTCCGCGCGTGCTTGTCATCCACCCGATCGCCGATGAAATAGCCCTCGTTGCCGAGGAAGCGCATCTGGTTGCCGGCGGTCAGCTCGAAGGCGATCCAGTTGGTGCTGGTGAAGTCGTTGTGGTGTTCTTCGGTGGTCTCGCCGATGCAGCCGTCGTACGGCTCGATCGGGCACAGCATCGTTGCCACCTGGCCGGCCAGTTCAGGGCGCAGCACACCGAGGTCGATCTTCAGCAGCGGCAGCAGATGCTGGGCGAGCCACGCCTGGTCAGCGGGGAAGACATCGGTAGGGAAGGGGACCATGCCGGGCAGCAGGTCGCGCAGTTCAGTCTGGTGGATCATCTCAGTCCTTTGAATGGGATCGGTAGTGCCGGCCGCTGGCCGGCATGCGCGAAGCATCTGGAGGTTGCCGGCCAGCGGCCGGCACTACCTTCAGGTGGAAGCGCTGCGGATCGCCTCCGGCAGCGGTGCGCTCCTGCCGGTCTGCGTATCCATCCAGACCACCACCACGTTGCCGTCGGAATACAGCTTCGAGTCGTCCTGCTGGTCGACGATGCGGTGGCCGATGGTCACGCTGCTGTTGCCCAGGCGCTCGACGAACAGCTCGACCAGGATGTCGTTGGGCCACACGATCGGCAGGCGGTAGTTGACGTTGGTCGCGGCCACCACCGGTGCGATGCGGTCGGTCATCGACACGCCTTCCACGCCCAGCATCCAGCGCACGCGCGCTTCCTCCAGGTAGGAAATGTACTTGGCGTTGTTGACGTGGCCCATGCTGTCCATGTCACGCCAGCGCACGCTGATCGGGATGCGGGCCAGGATCTTGTGTTCGCTGCTCATCAGGCGTCCTTCTTCTTGCGGGTCGTCGCGGTCTTGCTGGTCTTGCCGGTGCTCCTGGCAGCCACCGCCTTCTTCGCCGGCTTCTCAGGCTTCAGCTTGCGTGGCGGACGGGCGTCGGGCTTGTTGGCCACCGCAGCCGGTTGCTCCGGGCGCGCGCTGGTGGAGGGCAGCATGCGGGCCAGGAACTGGCCGGTGTACGACTGCGGGCAGGCCGCCACATCCTCCGGCGTGCCGGTGACCAGGATGGTGCCACCGCGATGGCCGCCTTCCGGGCCCAGATCCACGATCCAGTCGGCGGTCTTGATCACGTCCAGGTTGTGCTCGATCACCACCACCGTGTTGCCTTCGTCGCGCAGCTTGTGCAGCACGCCCAGCAGCGCTTCGATGTCGTGGAAGTGCAGGCCGGTGGTCGGCTCGTCGAGGATGTACAGGGTGCGGCCGGTATCGCGGCGCGACAGTTCCTTGGACAGCTTCACGCGCTGGGCTTCACCACCGGACAGCGTGGTCGCGCTCTGGCCCAGCTTGATGTAGCTCAGGCCCACGTCCACCAGCGTTTCCAGCTTGCGCGCGATCGACGGCACCGGCTCGAACAGCTTCAGCGCATCCTCGACGGTCATTTCCAGCACGTCGTTGATGTTGAAGCCCTTGTAAAGGATCTCCAGCGTTTCGCGGTTGTAGCGCTTGCCGTGGCAGACATCGCAGGGCACGTACACGTCCGGCAGGAAGTGCATCTCCACCTTGATCAGGCCGTCGCCCTGGCAGGCCTCGCAGCGGCCGCCGCGCACGTTGAAGCTGAAACGGCCCGGCGAATAGCCGCGCGCACGCGCCTCCGGCACCTGTGCGAACAACTCGCGCAGCGGCGTGAACAGGCCGGTGTAGGTGGCCGGGTTCGATCGCGGGGTGCGGCCGATCGGCGACTGGTCGATGTCCACCACCTTGTCGAACAGATCCAGGCCATCAATCTCCCTGTACGGCGCAACCGGGTGCGAGGCACCGTTGATCTCGTTGGCAGCCAGCGAGAACAGGGTATCGTTGATCAGGGTCGACTTGCCCGAGCCGGACACGCCCGTCACGCAGGTCAGCAGGCCCGCCGGAATCGCCAGGTCCACGCCCTTGAGGTTGTTGCCGCTGGCACCGCGCAGGTGCAGCGTCATCTTCGGGTTCGGCGTGTGCCGGCGAGCAGGAATCTCGATCGCGCGCTTGCCGGACAGGTACTGGCCGGTCAGCGAGCGCGGGGCCTCCAGAATGTCCTGCAGGGTGCCCTGGCCGACGATCTCGCCGCCATGCACGCCCGCGCCCGGGCCGATGTCCAGCACGTAGTCGGCCAGGCGGATCGCGTCCTCGTCATGCTCGACCACGATCACCGTGTTGCCCAGGTCGCGCAGGCGGGTGAGGGTGCCCAACAGGCGTTCATTGTCGCGCTGGTGCAGGCCGATCGACGGTTCGTCGAGCACGTACATCACGCCCACCAGGCCGGCGCCGATCTGGCTGGCCAGGCGGATGCGCTGCGCCTCGCCACCGGACAGGGTGTCGGCCTTGCGTTCCAGGGTCAGGTAATCCAGGCCCACATCGACCAGGAAGCCGAGGCGCTCACCGATTTCCTTGACGATCTTCGCGGCGATCTCGCCACGCCAGCCCGGCAGGCTCAGCTCGCTGAAGAACTTCAGCGCCTCGTCGATCGGCAGCACCACCAGCTCCGGCAGTGGTCGGTCGGCCACGAACACGTTGCGTGCCGCCTTGTTCAGGCGCGCGCCGTTGCACTCCGGGCACGGGCGTTCGCTGATGTACTTGGACAGCTCCTCGCGTACCGCCGGCGATTCGGTCTCCTTGTAGCGGCGTTCGAGGTTGGGAATGATGCCTTCGAAGCGGTGCTTGCGCTGGGTGCGGCCGCCGGCTTCGGTGAAGTAGGTGAAGGTGATCGTTTCATCGCCGCTGCCGTACAGCACGGCCTGCTGCACCTTGGCTGACAGGGAGTTCCACGCAGCGTCCACGTCGAACCTGTAGTGCTTGGCCAGCGAGGCGATCAGCTGGAAGTAGTAGGCGTTGCGACGGTCCCAGCCGCGCACCGCACCGGCGGCCAGCGACAGCTCCGGATGCACCACCACCCGCGACGGATCGAAGAACTCGGCCATGCCCAGGCCATCGCAGCCGGGGCACGCACCCATCGGTGCATTGAACGAGAACAGGCGCGGTTCCAGCTCCGGCAGCGAGTAGTCGCAGACCGGGCAGGAGTACTTGGAGGAGAACAGCGTGGGCGAAGCATCGGCGCTGTCCAGGCTCTGCACCGAGGCCATGCCATCGCCCAGCTTGAGCGCCGTTTCAAAGCTCTCGGCCAGGCGCTGCTTGATGTCCTCGCGCGGGCGGAAGCGGTCGATCACCGCCTCGATGGTGTGCTTCTGGCGCAGCGCCAGCGGCGGCACCGCATCGATTTCGTGCAGCTCGCCGTCCACGCGCACACGCACGAAGCCCTGCGCGCGCAGCTGGTCGAAGACCTGTGCGTGTTCGCCCTTGCGGTCACGGATGACCGGGGCCAGCAGCATGTAGCGCTGCTCCGGGTCCAGGGTCAGCACCTGGTCGACCATCTGGCTGACCGTCTGCGCCTCCAGTGGGTAGCCGTGGTCCGGGCAGCGCGGGGTGCCCACGCGTGCGTACAGCAGGCGCAGGTAGTCGTAGATCTCGGTGATGGTGCCGACCGTCGAACGCGGGTTGTGCGAGGTCGACTTCTGCTCGATCGAGATGGCCGGGGACAGGCCTTCGATGTGGTCCAGGTCCGGCTTTTCCATCACGCTCAGGAACTGGCGCGCATAGGCCGACAGCGACTCGACGTAGCGGCGCTGGCCTTCTGCATAGATGGTGTCGAACGCCAGCGAGGACTTGCCCGAACCGGACAGGCCGGTGATCACGATCAGCTTGTCGCGGGGCAGGTCGAGGTCGAGGTTCTTCAGGTTGTGCGTCCGCGCGCCGCGGATGCGGATGAAATCCATCGCCATGGGGGATCCGGTTGTGGGGGCGTTGGCTGGGTGCCGGGCCAGCAGGGAACGGCAATCGGTCAGCCTACCGAGGTGACCAGATGGGGGCAATGGGCGACAATGCCACCCCGACGTCTCACGTTGTGAGACCGGCCGACAGCTTTGTGTAGGGTCGGGCCATGTGCAGCGGCCTGGACCGCGAACCGTTCAGCCGTGCATGGCTCGGCCTGCAGGCCCGGGCCCGTGGGTCGTTCAGGGGTTGACTTGACCCGCGCCCGCTGATCTGCGTACAATCCCGCTCCTGTCCGCCCTCGATGGCGGCAGTTCAGACCACAATAACTACAGAGGAAGGCCTGGTCATGTACGCAGTACTGGTCACCGGCGGTAAGCAATACCGCGTGGCGCAGGGCGAAAAGCTCCGCATTGAAAAGCTCGAAGTCGAAGTCGGCAGCGAGATCAAGTTCGACAACATCCTGATGCTGGGTGACAGCGATGGCGTGAAGCTGGGCGATGCGCTGAAGGGCGCTGCCGTCACCGCCAAGGTCCTGTCCCAGGGTCGTGCTGACAAGGTGCGGATCATCAAGTTCCGTCGCCGCAAGCACCACATGAAGCGTCAGGGTCACCGTCAGTACTACACCGAAATCGAGATCACCGGCATCGCCGGCTAAGTATCAGGAGAAGCAGTCATGGCACATAAAAAGGGCGTAGGCTCCTCGCGCAACGGTCGCGACTCCAACCCGAAGTACCTGGGCGTCAAGATCTTCGGCGGCCAGGCCATCGAAGCCGGCAACATCATCGTGCGTCAGCGCGGCACCCAGTTCCACCCGGGCACCGGCGTTGGCCTGGGCCGTGACCACACCCTGTTCGCCCTCGTGGACGGCAAGGTGGAGTTCTCGGTCAAGGGCGCCAAGAAGCGCCGCACCGTCAGCATCGTCTCGGCCGACGCCTGATCCAGGCATCGCCGGCACCCGTGCCCCGGCATGGGAGTGCTGCATGAAGAGCCCCGCTTCGGCGGGGCTTTTCGTTAGAGTTGAAGCAAGACCGGCTTGGCCGGGTTACCGGCCCGCGGCCGGCATGACATTCAAGGTGGCGGCCAGCAGGCCGCGCCCATCGCAGGCATCGAAACAATGAAACTGGTAGACGAAGCAGAAATCGAAGTGTTCGCCGGCAACGGCGGCAACGGCTGCATTGGCTTCCGTCGCGAGAAGTTCATTCCGCTCGGCGGCCCGGACGGCGGCGACGGCGGTGCGGGCGGCAGCGTTTACATCCGCGCCGACGAAAACCTGAACACCCTGGTCGACTTCCGCCATGAGCGCATCTTCAAGGCGCAGCGTGGCGAGAACGGCATGGGTCGCCAGGCCTACGGCAAGGGCGGCGAAGACCTGACCATCACCGTGCCGGTCGGCACCGTGGTCATCAACGTTGCCACCGATGAAGTCATCGGCGACCTGACCCGGCACGGCGACCGCCTGCTGGTGGCCAAGGGCGGCCGCGGTGGCCTGGGCAACATGCACTTCAAGAGCTCGACCAATCGCTCGCCGCGCCAGGCGCTGCCGGGCGAGCCGGGTGAGGAGCGCACGCTGAAGCTGGAGCTGAAGTTGCTGGCCGACGTCGGCCTGCTGGGCTTCCCCAATGCCGGCAAGAGCACCCTGATCCGTGCCGTTTCGGCTGCAACGCCGAAGGTGGCCGATTACCCGTTCACCACGCTGTACCCGAACCTGGGCGTGGTGAAGGTGGAGAACCACCGCAGCTTCGTGATCGCCGACATTCCGGGCCTGATCGAAGGCGCAGCGGACGGCGCCGGCCTGGGTGCGCAGTTCCTGCGCCACCTGCAGCGCACCCGCCTGCTGCTGCACCTGGTGGACATCTCGCCGATGGAAGGCGGCGTGGAGGGGATTTCGCCGGTGGAGCAGGTGCGTGCGATCGAGCGCGAGCTGGAGAAGCACGATCCGGAGCTGCTGAACAAGCCGCGCTGGCTGGTGCTGAACAAGGCTGACCTGATGTTCGAAGACGAGGCGCAGGCCGCGGCCGAGCAGATCGTCGCCGAGCTGGGCTGGAAGGAGCCGTGGTTCCTGGTCTCCGCGCTGGGTCGCGAAGGTACCTTCCCGATCATGAGCCGGATCATGGCCTTCTTCGATCGCCAGAAGGAAGAAGAGCAGGAAGCCCGCGACGCGCAGTAATGCCGTTGTGGTTCCATGCGAAAAACCCGGCTTCGGCCGGGTTTTTCATTTGGTAGTGCTGGCCGCGCGGCTCCGCGGATCGCCCGGACCGCAGGCAACAAAAAACCCGGCCGGGGCCGGGCTTTTGCCTGCTGCCCAACCCAGGAGGGCAGGGCGGCAACGCCGGATCAGGCGGCCTTGAGGGCCTTGATGCGGTCGTTCAGGCGGCTCTTGTGGCGAGCAGCCTTGTTCTTGTGGATCAGGCCACGCGCGCTGAAGCGATCCAGGATCGGCTGGGCAACGGCGAAGGCGGCTTCGGCGCCGGCGGCATCGTTGGCGTCCAGCGCCTTGATCACTTTCTTGACAGCGGTGCGCAGCATCGAGCGCTGAGCCACGTTGCGCGCGTTGCGCACGACGGTCTGCTTGGCGCGCTTCTTGGCGGACTTGATATTGGCCACGGTGGTGGTTTCCTGAAAAATCGGTGTTATGGGAACAGCAAGCTAGCTAGTATGATGGCGTAAGAAATGCACGTCAAGTCGATTGTCAAGAGGGACGCTGAGTGAGTTCACCCAAGTTGTTGCGGGGCCTGCTGTCGTTCAGCAGCATGACCATGGTCTCGCGCGTTCTCGGACTTGTCCGGGACTTCGTGGTGACCACCACGTTCGGCACCAACGCCATCACTGATGCTTTCTGGGTCGCCTTCAGGGTACCCAATTTCCTGCGGCGTTTGTTCGCCGAGGGCTCGTTTGCCACCGCTTTCGTACCCGTGTTCACGGAAGTGAAGGAAACCCGCAGCCACGCCGAACTGCGCGAACTGATGGCGCGCACCGCCGGCACCCTGGGCGGGGTGCTGATGCTGGTCACCGCACTGGCCCTGATCTTCGCGCCGCAGCTGGCCTCGGTCTTCTCCAGTGGCGTCGATACCGACCCGGTCAAGCAGGGCCTGCTGGTCGACCTGTTCCGCCTGACCTTCCCGTTCCTGCTGTTCGTCTCGCTGACCGCACTGGCCGGCGGTGCGCTGAACAGCTTCCAGCGCTTCGCGATGCCGGCGCTGACCCCGGTCATTCTCAACCTGTGCATGATCGCCGGTGCGCTGTGGCTGGCGCCGCGGCTGGGCGGCACGCCAGAAAAGCAGATCCTGGCGCTGGGCTGGGCGGTGCTGGCGGCCGGCATCCTGCAGTTGCTGTTCCAGCTGCCCTCGCTGAAGGGCATCAACCTGCTGACCCTGCCGCGCTGGGGCTGGAGCCACCCGGGCGTGCGCAAGGTGATGACGCTGATGGTGCCGACCCTGTTCGGCTCGTCGGTGGCGCAGATCAACCTGCTGCTGGACACCGTCATCGCGGCCAAGCTGACCGATGGCTCGCAGTCCTGGCTGTCGCTGGCCGACCGCTTCCTGGAGCTGCCGCTGGGCGTGTTCGGCGTGGCGCTGGGCACGGTGATCCTGCCGGCGCTGGCCCGCCATCACGTCAGTACCGACCGCGAGGGCTTCTCGCGCTCGTTGGACTGGGGCCTGCGCATGACCCTGCTGATCTCGGCGCCGGCCATGCTGGGCCTGCTGCTGCTGGCCGAGCCGCTGATCGCGACCATCTTCCAGCACGGCCAGTTCAGTGCCTTCGATACCCGCATGACCGCGTTGTCGGTGTACGGCCTGAGCTTCGGCCTGCCGGCATTCGCCCTGCTGAAGGTGGTACTGCCGGCTTTCTACGCCCGCCAGGACACCAAGACGCCGGTGCGCGCGGGTGTGGCCGCGCTGGTGGCCAACATGGTGTTCAACTTCGCCCTTCTGGCGGTGTTGTACCAGGTGATGGTGCCGGACGAGCTGAAGGCGCAGGGCGTGATGGCGGCCATCGGCAAGCAGCCGGGCCTGCACCTGGCGCTGGGCATTGCCAGTGCGCTGTCCAGTTACCTGAACCTGGGCCTGCTCTGGTACTGGCTGGGCAAGACCGATGTCTACCGCCGCCGGCCGGGCTGGGCTGGCTATCTGCTGCGGCTGCTGCTGGCCTGCGCGGCCATGGTCGGGGTGCTGCTGGCCCTGCTGCACTGGCTGCCAGGCTTCTCGGCGATGACTGTGTGGGAGCGGATCGGCGCCCTGGCGCTGCTGGTCGGTGGCGGTGGCGCGACCTACGCGGTTGCCATGGTGGCGATGGGCTTCCGCCCGCGCGACCTGCGTGGGCATTGATCGTGCGCCGTGACGGCTATACTTCAGGGTTACACCATTGAAGCGGCGGCCCCGGTCGGGCCGGAACGAGAGTTGATGAGCAGGCTGTTCAGAAGCGTGGAGGGCGGGGCGCTGTTCCCCAACGGAAGCGTGGTCTGTATCGGTGCATTTGACGGCCTCCACCTGGGCCATCGTGCGCTGGTGCGCCACGCGGTTGCCCGCGCGCGCGCCTTGGGCGTGGCCGCAGTGGCCGTGGCATTCGAGCCGCTGCCGCGTGAATTCTTTTCCCAGGGCACGCCGCCACCGCGGCTGACCCTGGCCCGCAGCAAGGTCGAGATCCTGCGCGAGCTCGGTGTGGATGCGATCGGACTGCTGCGTTTCGACGCGGCGATGGCAGCGATGCCGGCCGAGGATTTCGTCCACCGGCTGCTGGCCCACCGCCTGGGCGCACGCGAAGTGTGGATCGGCCCGGAGTTCTGCTTCGGCAACCGCCGCCGTGGCGACCTGGCCCTGCTGCAGAAGATGGGCGCTGCACTGGGCTTCACCGCGGGCGAGATCGAAGCGGTGGATCTGCATGGCGAGCGCATTTCCAGCACCCGCATCCGCCAGCTGCTGCAGCAGGGCGACTTCGCCCGTGCCAACGACCTGCTGGGCCGTCCCTACGCGATCAGCGGCCGGGTGGTGCGCGGTCGACAGCTTGGCCGTACGCTGGGTTTCCCCACTGCCAACCTGCGTTTCCCGAAGACGCCGGCGCTGTCGGGTATCTACGCGACCTGGGTGCATGGTGTGTTCGACCAACCGTGGCCATCGGTGTCCAGCTTCGGCACGCGGCCGACGGTGGAGGGCGTGGAGCCGCTGCTGGAAGCCCACCTGTTCGATTTCCAGGGTGACCTGTACGGTCGCCACATCGACGTGGAATTCGTCGCCAAGCTGCGCGACGAAGAGAAGTTCAATGATCTGGCGGCGCTGACCGACCAGATGCACCGCGACGCCGAACAGGCGCGCGCCATCCTTTCCGAACATAGATTGCGAGCCACTGCGTGAGCCAGGACTACAAGACCACCCTGAACCTGCCAGCCACCGAATTCCCGATGCGCGGCGACCTGCCCAAGCGCGAGCCGGGCATTCTGGCGCGGTGGGAAGCGCAGGGGCTCTACCAGCAGCTGCGCGACAACGCCGCCGGCCGCCCGCTGTTCGTGCTGCACGACGGCCCCCCGTACGCCAACGGCCGCATCCACCTCGGCCACGCGGTCAACAAGATCCTGAAGGACATCATCGTCAAGTCGCGCTACCTGGCCGGCTTCGATGCGCCCTATGTGCCGGGCTGGGACTGCCATGGCCTGCCGATCGAGATCGCGGTGGAAAAGAAGTGGGGCAAGGTCGGCACCAAGCTCGACGCCGTCGAATTCCGCCAGAAGTGCCGCGAGTTCGCCGAAGAGCAGATCAATATCCAGCGCGTGGACTTCAAGCGGCTGGGCGTGACCGGTGACTGGGACAACCCGTACAAGACCCTGAGCTTCGACTTCGAAGCCAACGAGATCCGTGCGCTGTCCAAGGTCGTGGCCAACGGCCACCTGGTGCGCGGCGCCAAGCCGGTGTACTGGTGCTTCGACTGTGGCTCGGCGCTGGCCGAGGCCGAGATCGAGTACCAGGAAAAGGAATCGCCGGCGATCGACGTGGCCTACGCCGCACGCGATGCCCAGGCCATCGGCCAGGCGTTCGGCGTGAGCGTGCCGGCCGACGTCGAAGTGGCCGTACCGATCTGGACCACCACCCCGTGGACGCTGCCGGCCTCGCTGGCGGTGTCGCTGGGCGCGGAGATCCGCTACGTGCTGGCCGAAGGCCCGGCGCACAACGGCAAGCGCCGTTGGCTGGTGCTGGCTGCGGCGCTGGCCGAGCGTGCACTGCAGCGCTACGGCGTCGAGAACGTGGTGCTGCACGGTGAAACCACCGGCGCGGCGCTGGAGAACCAGCTGCTGGCGCACCCGTTCTACCCGGAACGCGGGATCCTGGTACTCAACGGCGACCACGTCTCCGACGAGGACGGTACCGGTGCGGTGCACACCGCCCCCGGCCACGGCCAGGAAGACTTCGTGGTCAGCCAGAAGTACGGCCTGCTGGACAAGTACAACGCCGGCCAGGTGACCCCGATCGACGGTCGTGGCGTGTACCTGGAATCGACCCCGCCGGCCGGTGACGTGGTGCTGGCCGGCCAGCACCTGTGGAAGGCGCAGGAGGCCATCGTCGGCGTGCTGCGCGACAACGGTTCGCTGCTGGCGTTCCATCCGATCCGCCACAGCTACCCGCACTGCTGGCGCCACAAGACGCCGGTGGTGTTCCGCGCCACCCCGCAGTGGTTCATTTCGATGGACAAGGCCAACCTGCGCAACGATGCGCTGGCCGCCATCGACACCGTCGGCTGGTTCCCGACCTGGGGGAAGGCGCGCATCCAGAGCATGGTCGACGGCCGCCCGGACTGGACCATCTCGCGCCAGCGCACCTGGGGCGTGCCGATCGCACTGTTCACCCACCGGCAGACCGGCGAGATCCATCCGCGTTCGGTGGAGCTGATGCAGGAGGTCGCCGACCGCGTCGAAGCCGAGGGCATCGACGTGTGGTACTCGCTGGATGCCGCCGAACTGCTGGGCGCTGAAGCCGCCGACTACGAGAAGGTCACCGACATCCTCGACGTCTGGTTCGATTCGGGCGTGACCCATGAAGGCGTGCTCGCCGCGCGTGGCTTCGGCAAGCCGGCCGACCTGTACCTGGAAGGTTCCGACCAGCACCGCGGCTGGTTCCAGTCCTCGCTGCTGACCGGCGTGGCGATCGACAAGCGCGCCCCGTACAAGCAGTGCCTGACCCACGGCTTCACCGTGGATGAGCACGGCCGCAAGATGTCCAAGTCGCTGGGCAACGGCATCGAGCCGCAGGACATCATGAACAAGCTGGGCGCGGACATCCTGCGCCTGTGGATCGCCTCGGCCGATTACAGCAACGAGATGTCGCTGTCGCAGGAGATCCTGAAGCGCAATGCCGATGCCTACCGCCGCCTGCGCAACACCGCACGCTTCCTGCTCGGCAACCTGGACGGCTTCGACCCGGCGCTGCACCTGCAGCCGCTCGAGCAGATGGTCGCGCTGGACCGCTGGATCGTGCATCGCGCGTGGGAGCTGCAGGAGAAGATCAAGGCGGCCTACGACGGCTATAACATGGCCGAGATCGTGCAGCTGCTGCTGAACTTCTGCAGCGTGGACCTGGGCTCGCTGTACCTGGACGTGACCAAGGATCGCCTGTACACGATGCCGACCGATTCGCACGGTCGCCGTTCGGCACAGAGCGCGATGTACCACATCGCCGAAGCGTTCACCCGCTGGGTCGCGCCGATCCTGACCTTCACCGCCGACGAGCTGTGGGGCTACCTGCCGGGCGAGCATGCTGGCCATGTGCTGTTCACCACCTGGTACGACGGCCTGGCGCCGCTGCCGGCCGATGCCCAGCTCAACGCCGCCGACTTCGACCAGCTGCTGGCCGTGCGCGAACAGGTGGCCAAGGTGCTCGAGCCGATGCGGGCAAACGGCGCGATCGGTGCCGCACTGGAAGCGGAGATCACCATTGCCGCCAGCGAGGAGCAGGCCGCGCGCTGGCAGCCGCTGGCCGATGAACTGCGTTTCCTGTTCATCAGTGGCGACGTGCAGGTGCGCCCGGCGACCACCGACGAGGTGTTTGTCAGTGCCCAGCCGACCAGCAAGGCCAAGTGCGTGCGCTGCTGGCACCACCGCGCCGACGTCGGCAGCAACGCCGATCATCCGGAACTGTGCGGCCGTTGCGTAAGCAACGTGACCGGCGCCGGCGAAGTGCGGAGCTGGTTCTGATGGCCGCGCCCCGTCCGCATCCGAACGCCCTGGTCTGGCTGCTGCTGTCGGCCGCCATCATCGGCCTGGACCAGTGGTCCAAGGCCTGGGTGCTGTCGAGCCTGCCGGAGTTCCAGCCGGTGGTGGTCATCGACGGCTTCTGGAACTGGTACCGCACCTACAACACCGGCGCGGCATTCAGTTTCCTGAGCGACGCCGGTGGCTGGCAGAAGTACTTCTTCACCGCACTGGCGATCGCCATCAGCGGCCTGATGGCGTGGTGGCTGCGCGGCACCGCGCGCGGCAACTGGAAGGCCGCGGTGCCGTATGCGCTCATCATCGGCGGCGCCATCGGCAACGTGATCGACCGCCAGGTGCACGGCCACGTGGTCGACTTCATCCAGTGGTACGTGGGCAGCTACACCTGGCCCTCGTTCAACATCGCCGACTCGGCCATCGTGGTGGGTGCCATCGGCATCGCCCTGTTTGGCCTGTTCGACGGCAAGTCCGCCAAAAAGGCGGATAATGCCAATCCGAAACCGTAAGCCGGCCGCTGCCGGGAGATTGAACTGATGGATGTGCTGCTCGCCAACCCGCGTGGTTTCTGTGCCGGTGTCGATCGTGCGATCGAGATCGTCAAGCGCGCGATCGAAACGCTGGGCGCGCCCATCTACGTCCGCCATGAAGTGGTGCACAACCGCTTCGTGGTCGACGACCTGAAGCAGCGCGGCGCGATCTTCGTCGAGGAACTCGACGAAGTGCCGGACAACAACACGGTGATCTTCAGCGCCCATGGCGTGTCCCAGGCCGTGCGCCAGGAAGCCGAGCGCCGTGGCCTGAAGGTGTTCGACGCCACCTGCCCGCTGGTGACCAAGGTCCACTTCGAAGTCGCCCGCCACTGCCGTGCCGGCCGTGACGTGGTGTTGATCGGCCACGCCGGTCACCCGGAGGTGGAAGGCACCATGGGCCAGTGGAACCGCGAAGCCGGCACCGGCCAGATCTACCTGGTGGAAGACGTGGAGCAGGTTGCCACGCTGCAGATCAACCAGCCGGACAACTTCGCCTACACCACCCAGACCACGCTGTCGGTGGATGACACGCGCGGCATCATCGATGCGCTGCGCGAGCGGTTCCCGGCGATGCAGGGCCCGAAGAACGACGACATCTGCTACGCCACGCAGAACCGCCAGGATGCCGTGCGCGATCTGGCCAAGCGCTGCGACCTGGTGCTGGTGGTCGGTTCGCCGAACAGCTCCAACTCCAACCGCCTGAGCGAGCTGGCCCGCCGTGAAGGCGTGGAGTCGTACCTGATCGATGGCGCGCACGAGATCGACCCGGCGTGGGTGGCGGGCAAGCAGCACATCGGCGTGACCGCTGGCGCCTCGGCGCCGCAGGTGCTGGTCGACGGCGTGCTGGCACGCCTGGCCGAGCTGGGTGCAAGTGGCGTGTCCGAGCTGGACGGCGAGCCGGAATCGATGGTGTTCGCGCTGCCGAAGGAACTGCGCCTGCGCCTGGTCGACTGACCGGGAAAGGCCTCATCCACGCATGGCGTGGATAAGCACATCCATGACCTTTGGCCATGGGGCCGGCCATCGCACAGGCCTAGCATCGGAGGATTCTCCGATGCTGGAAGTTGCCGATGAAGACCCGTGCCCTGGCGATGTCGTTGCTGTTCGCGCTGGCCGCCACGCCCGCGCTGGCGCAGGCCTCGCCATCGGGTGATGCCGCAGCCCCAGGCCTGCTGCGCATCGATGTGGATGCACGTGACCTTGCCCGTCGCATCTTCAAGGTGACCGCCACCGTGCCGGTCAAGCCCGGTCTGGTCACCCTGCTGTACCCGCAGTGGATTCCCGGCAACCATTCGCCCACCGGCCCGATCGACAAGCTGGCCGGCCTGCGCGTGACCGCCAACGGCAAGCCGCTGGCCTGGCAGCGCGACCAGTACAACGTCTATGCGTTCACGGTGGACGTGCCCGAGGGCGTCAGCGAGATCGTCGCCCACTTCGATTTCCTGTCCTCGCAGGGCGGCAGCCAGGGGCGGGTGGTGATGACCCCGGAAATGCTCAACCTGCAGTGGAACGCCAATTCGCTGTATCCGGCCGGCGTAGATGCGCGCAACCTGCAGGCGCAGGCCAGCGTGACCCTGCCCAAGGGCTGGTCGTTTGCCACGGCGCTGGAAACCGCGCACCGCGACGGCGATACCGTGGTGTTCAAGCCGATCTCGTATGACCATCTGGTCGATTCGCCGTTGTTTGCCGGCGAGCACTACCAGCGCATCGATCTCGATCCGGGCGCGAAGGTGCCGGTGCACCTCAATGTGTTTGCCGACGAAGCCAAGTCGCTGAAGCCGACCGACGCGCAGATCACGATGCACCGCGCGCTGGTGCAGCAGGCCGACAAGCTCTATGGCGCGCGTCACTACAACCATTATGAATTCCTGCTGGCCTTGACCGATCGTCTTGGCGGCATCGGCCTGGAGCATCACCGCTCCAGCGAGAACAGCGCCGACCCGGGTTACTTCACCGAGTGGGACCGCAACGCGTGGATGCGCGATCTGCTGCCGCACGAGTACACCCATTCCTGGAACGGCAAGTACCGTCGCGGTGCCGACCTGGCCACTGCCAACTTCAACGTGCCCATGGGCGACAGCCTGCTGTGGGTGTACGAAGGGCAGACCCAGTTCTGGGGGCAGGTGCTGGCGGCACGCTCGGGGTTGTGGTCGGCTGCGCAGGCGCGCGACATGCTGGCCAATGTGGCCGCGACCTATGACCGTGGCCGCCCGGGCCTGGCCTGGCGTCCGCTGCAGGACACCACCAACGACCCGACCATCGCCCAGCGTCGCACGCTGCCGTATCGCAACTACCAGATGAGCGAAGACTACTACTCCGGCGGCCAGATGCTGTGGCTGGAAGTGGAAGGCAAGCTGCGCGAACTGAGTGGCAACCGCCGCAGCCTGGATGACTTCGCGCGCGCCTTCTTCGGCGTCGGCAATGGCGACTGGGACGTCAACCCGTACACCTTCGACGACGTGGTCGCGACCTTGAACGGCATCGCGCCGTACGACTGGGCGACGTTCCTGCGCGGGCGCCTGGACGGCCACGGCGCGTTGACCGGTGGCCTGGAGCCGGCGGGCTGGAAGCTGGTCTACCGCGATACGCCGAACGATGCCTACAAGGCGCAGGAGAAGCGCGCCAAGGCCGCATTGCTGGCGTACTCGCTGGGTGCGGCGGTGCTCGACAACGGTACGGTCGGCGACGTGATCTGGGACAGCCCGGCCTTCAACGCCGGCCTGGCGCCTGGCATGAAGGTGATTGCCGTTGGCGGGCGTGAGTACAGCAGCCAGCGCTTGAAGGATGCGGTAGCTGCGGCGGCGAAGGACAAGGCGCCGATCGTGTTGCTGGTGAAGCAGTTCGATCGGATCGACTCGATGAACATCGACTACCACGGTGGCCTGCAGTACCCGGTGCTGGAGCGCATTGCCGGCAAGCCTGATCGCCTTGCGGAGCTGTGGAAGCCACGATGAAACCGCGCGCCGGCGATGGCGTGATCCTGCTGATGGCGATCCTCGCCATCATCGGTGCGTTCCTGTACGGTGACGGGCGCTGGCTGCATTGGCTGGCGAAGCCGGCGACCACGCTGCTGATCGCTGCCATCGCCTGGCGTGTGCATGATCCGGCACAGCCGTTCTACCGCCGCGCGGTGCTGGCCGGCATGCTGCTGTCGTGCGTGGGCGACATCGCGCTGATGCTGCCGATGGACGCGTTCGTACCGGGGCTGGTGGCGTTCCTGCTGGCGCACCTCTGCTACATCGTCGCCTTCCGCGATGGCCTGCGTGCCGGGCGTGGGCTGCTGGCCGCCAGCGTCCTGCTGGCGGCCTTTGCCGTACTCAATGTGCTTGGCCTGTGGCCGCACCTGCCGGTGCCGATGCGTGTGCCGGTGCTGGCATACGTGGTGGTGCTGGCATCGATGGCAGCGCTGGCCCTGGCACGGCAGTGGCGCAGCCCGCAGCCCGGTGCCGTGGAAGCCCGAAGCGCCCGCTGGGCCGCGGCAGGTGCATTGCTGTTCGTCGCCAGCGATTCCCTGCTGGCCTGGGACCGCTTCGCCGGTGGCCTGCCGTTGGCCAGCCTGCTGGTGTTGTCCACGTACTATGGCGCGCAGTACGCCATCGCCCGCTCGGTGAAACAGCAAAAAGGGGACGGAGGGGATTAAGTCGCAATCCGCACCAAGGCACATACGACTTAATCCCCTCCGTCCCCTTTTTGTGCGGCCTATCGGTGGTTCACGCCGCGCAGGGTGCCCTGCGCATCGAACTGCAGGCGCACGGATTCGCGGTCACCGGCCACTTCGTCCGGCAGCCATACCAGCTTGCCGCCCTTGCGCACGATCACATAGACGTGGCCGACTTCGGATGCGGGGTTCTGCAGGGCATTGCGTTGTTCCTGCAATGCCTGCGCCACGCGCGGCACGGCCTCGAAATCGATGCTGGCCAGGGATAGGCTGCTGCGCTGCAGGCTGATGGTCGGCGCGAACTGCTGCGGGTTCACCGGATTGCCCTTGCGCCACTGGCCACGTTCAAAGTGATAGCTGTCGACGTGGCCCGGCTGTTGCGGATCGACCAGATCCAGGTTGATGCGGCCATCGTCGTAGAAGTGGATGCTGTGGAAGACCGTCAGCCGCTGGCCGGCCAGTGCCGGCAGCTGCTCCAGTGCCTGACGGGCAGCCAGCAGGTAGTCCGCATCGAACAGGCGATTGTTGCGCTCGGGCGCCGCAGCGGTACTCGCCGCGGGGAAGGGCGCCGGGGACGGCACAAGCGATACGGGTTGTTCGCGCTGTGACTGAGACGGGACGGAGGGTGGCAACCGGTCCGGCTGTACCGAATGCCCCAGCGTTTCGCTGATGGTCTGCACTGCGCCGCCGGCAATGGCCGCGCCCGCCAGAACCAGCAGCAGTACCAGGAACACCGTGCGGGTGGAGGGAGGCTGCTTCATATTCCCTCCAGCCGCACGTTGCTGCGGTCATCCGGGTCGTACAGCAGCGTTACGTGCTCGCGCGGGATGTTGGCCAGTTCAATCAGCGGGATGAAGCGGCGCACGCGGGCCTGCTGCACGTTGCCTTCGCGGTCGATGTATTCCAGCTGAAACTCCACCTGTGGTTGTTCGTTGAGGTAGGTGCCGGTCTGACGGACCTTCAATACCCGGGCCTCCACGCCGATGCCGCGATACTTCAGCGCATCACCGCGGGCATCGGCGTGCAGCAGGCGGCCGAGCAGGCGCAGTCCCAGCGCATAGCCACACAGCACCAGCGGGCATACCAGCAGCGGGTGACCGAACGACAGGAAGGTCCAGCCCAGCCCCTCGTTCTGCAGCCGGTAGGCCAACACATAGGCAGCGGCAACGGCTGCGATGCCGAGTGCTGCACCGATGCCACGCCGCCACAGGCTGGCGACATTCAGTTCGGGCTGGGCGCCGTCCAGTACCACGTTCGGGAACGCGCCCGGCACCCGGCTCAGGCGTGCATCGACGTGCCTGCCGACGCCGAAGCGCTGCAGTTGCGGCTTGCTGTCGACTACCAGCAGCAGTTCGCGGATCGGCGTGCCGGACAGGTTCTTGAAGGACAGCTGCAGTTTCCATTGCGCGAAGCCACGCACCTGCACGCCGGTCTGTTCAGCGTGTTCGATCAGCGCATCGCGTGGTTCGCCATCGGCGAGGATGGAGCGAACGCGATGCAGGGCGCGTGGTGGGCCGAGCAGCAGGAAATGCAGGAACGCGAACAGCAGAGCGAGCCATGCAGCGAGCGACAGTGCCAGCAGCAACAGTGCCAGCCACGGTGCACTGCGATCAGCCAGCGGCACCGGCCACGAGGTGCCGAAATAGAGAATGCAGGGGAAGGGCAACGCGAAGAACAGCAGGAACGCGCCCCAGAACCAGAGATAGGCCTTCATGGGGGGAGGTGGCAGACCGGTGGAACAGGCCGCGTAGGTTACTACGCTCAGCGGAACTGCAGGGTAAGCAGGTAGTAGCGGCCGAGCGGATCATCCAGCCCCGGCATCTGCCCGCCATTGCCGACCAGGTAGTTCACCGGTTGCGTGTCGAGCACGTTGTGCACGTCCAGCGCCGCGACGACGCGCGGGCCGAGGCGGCGTGCCAGATGCAGGTTCCAGCGCAGCTGGCGCGGATTCATGCAGTGGTTCTGTTCGGCCTGATCCTGCGGGCATTCGGCCCCCGGCAGCCAGGCACGGGTGCGACCGACCTGGTTGCCGCGCAGGGCGACGTCCCAGTTGCTGTTCTGCCATTGCGCGTTCAACACCGCAGCCAGTTCGGGTGTCACATGGCCGCGCAGGTCCACGGCGGCCCCGTGGTCACGGCGCCGACGCAGTTCCTGCTGCTTCAGCGCATCGAGTGAGAACAACCATTGGCCGTTGCTGCCGCTGTCGATGCGGTATTCGCCACGCAGGACCCAGTTGCGGGAGGTGGTGCGGCCGATGTTGTCGAACGACAGGCGCAGGCTGCTCAGGTAGCCGTCGTCATCCAGCTCCCAGGTGCTGCGATTCCACACCGCGTCGCTTGGCTGCAGGGCGAGGATCTCGTTGCGCAGTTCCACGATGTTGTGGGTCAGCGACAACGAAAACGTGTCGTTGGGTGTCCATGTGGCGGCCAGCGAATGGCTGCGCGATCGCTCGGCCTTCAGTGCATCGTTCTCAACCACGTTGGCCGTGACGCTGCAGCCGCCACTGGCCGTGGCCATTGCACATTCAGGAAGGGCACTGGACACCGGAAGCGTGATCGACCCGAAGTAGCCCGGGGGGCGCCGTTGCTCGAACAGGCTCGGCGCACGGTAGCCGCGTCCGCTGGCCAGCAGGAACGACCAGTGAGGCGTCGGGGTCCAGCGCAGTCCGGCACGTGGCGAGAACGCCATGAAGCCGTCGTCGCGGTCCCAGCGTGCGGCCAGGTCCGCGCGCAGCGTGGGTGCCAGTGGCAGGCCCAGCTCGGTATAGACACCGATGCTTTGCCGCGACAGACGGCGTTGCTGCTGCGGCAAACCCAATGCAAGGTCGCCCTGGCTCAGCAGCGCATCCGGATGCGAGGTCCAGCGCTCATGGCGCAGGTCGATGCCGGTCGCCAGTTGCGCATTGCCCCCAGCCATCGCCATCAGCTCACGCTGCACGCCCCACCAGCCCTGCCACTGTGCAGTGCTGCCGCGGTTGCGGATGGATGGGAACAGCGCGTCCATATCGGCTGCCGGCGGCGCGTCGAAGCCGGGAATGAACCTGCGTGCCTGCGTTGCTTCAAGCAGCAGCGCCGTGCGCACCGTGCCTGCCGTGGACAAGGTGACTTCGCTGCGCTGCGCACTGATGCCGGCTTCCCAGCTGCGCCGGCCCTGGTCACGTCCGATGCCGAAGGTGACGTCCGTATCGGTGGCGCGGACCTTGGGACGCACGTTGCCGGCCTCACGCAGCACACTGTTGAAGGTGATGCCCCGCGACACCACCGCAACAGCGGTCGGGCCCAGGTCGAAGCGCTGGCGGTTGTGACTGGCCCGCACCTCGGCATAGGCATAGCGTCCCTCACCCCGTTCGTGCCGGTAGCGCAGGTAGGCCGACGCGGTATCCGAGGCCGGTTGCAGCGAACGCGGCCGGGCGCTGTCGAACCAGCAGCCGTCCTCGCGCCGCTCCAGGGGCGGCTCGCAGCGCCGCGCGGGCACGTACCAGTTGCCCAGGATCGCGCCGATCGGATACAGCGAGGTTTCCGCATGCCAGTCACGCTGGTCACCGGCGACATGTTCGACACGGTGCAGATCGAGACCGGCAAACCAGCGGTCTCCGTTGCCACGTGCGCCGCCCGTG
This sequence comes from Stenotrophomonas sp. Sm10, assembly GCF_030985515.1. Taxonomy (NCBI): domain Bacteria; kingdom Pseudomonadati; phylum Pseudomonadota; class Gammaproteobacteria; order Lysobacterales; family Lysobacteraceae; genus Stenotrophomonas; species Stenotrophomonas sp. Sm10. The sequence goes on along the minus strand of NZ_JAPTFO010000002.1, from coordinate 32,237 downwards.
GCGGCCTGCAGGCGGTACTGGCCCGCGTCGCCACGGCTGCTGAGCCCGGTCTGCAGCATGGCTTCGGGCCCATCGGCCTGGTCGCGCAGGATGATGTTGACCACGCCGGACATGGCATCGGCGCCATAGATGGCCGAGGCACCGCCGCGTACCAGTTCGATGCGGTCGACGAAGCTCAGCGGAATGCCGCCGAGGTCGGTCAGCCCACCCTGTTCCAGCGACACCATCGGATAGCGCGGCAGGCGCCGGCCATTGACCAGGAACAGCGTCGCCCGCGGTCCCATGCCATCGAGGCTGGTGGTGGCCGCTGCACCCACCGGCAGGTACTGCGAATCGCCGCCGCGCGAGGTGCTCATGGCAGGATGGCCGTTCATGCCGGGCAGGTGCCGCAGCAGGTCGAACAGGTTGCCGTAGCCACTGCGCAGGATGTCGTCACGATCAATGGTGGTGACCGGCAGCGTGGTCTGCACCGAAGAGCGTGGCAGCCGGCTGCCGGTGACGTGGATGGGAGCCAGTTCCACCTCGTGCGGCGTGTCGGCGGACCTGGGAGGCGGGCGCGGCAGACGCGGGGCGGTGAACGCTGCCGGCGGCTTGGCAGGCTCGGCATGGACCCGCCGCACGACAAAAGCACCCGAGGACGTGCGCAGGATGTTGACCGGCAGGCCGGCAACCAGTTGCTTCAGCGAAGCCCCGGTATCGCGCTGGCCACGGGTGCCATCGGTGCGCAGACCCTCCAGTTCACGTGCGTCGAACAGCAGGGCGGTGCCACTCTGCCGGGCCCATTGCTGCAGTGCCGGTACCAGTGGGCCGGCGCCCACGTCGATCGCCAGCGTGCCCGCGGGCGTGCCGGCATCGGCCATCGGTACTGCGGCAACGCCCAGGGCAAGGCATAGCAGGGCCCGGAGCAGCCCCCACTGCAGCGCACCCGGACCTGCCTTCACCGCCGGTCTCCTCAGTATGTGCGGCGCAGTTCCAGCGCGCCATCCGGACGCGTCTGGCCAGCCACGGACCACCCCAGTTCCAGCGCCGACAGCAGTTCCTGCGCATCGCCGGCACGGAAGGTACCGCTCACGGCCAGGCTGGCGATCTCAGGATCGGCGATCACCAGCGGCGTGCGGCCGTAACGGTTCATGCGTTCGACCACGATCGACAGTGGGGTGGCATCGAACACCAGTTGCCCCTGCAGCCAGCCTTCAGCGGCGGCAGTGGAGGAGAGGGCAGGGCCTGGCTGGATACGGCCGGAAGGCAGAACCTGCAGCTGCTGGCCGGGCGCCAGCGTGTGCTGCGCTGCGCCGCTGCTGACTTCGACGGCACCTTCCAGCAGCGCGACCTCGACCAGGCCGTCGCGCAGGCGTTCCACCTGGAAGGTCGTGCCGATGTCGCGGATCGTACTGTCGCCGGCGCGCAGTTGCAGCGCCTTGTTCGACGGTGCGACCTGCAGTTGCAGCCGGCCCTGCTCCAGCACCAGCTCACGATGGCGCCAGCCGAAGCGGGCGCGGAGAGTGGTGCCAGCATCCAGCATGGCGACGCTGCCATCGGCCAGTGTCTGCTGCTGTGGCTGGTGCGAATCATTGGCGTAGACCTGTGGCGTCGGGTTGCCGTCGACGGCAGCCATCCAGCCGATGCCGATCGCCATGCAGACACCGGCAGCAGCGGCCACGCCCGGCAACCAGCGCCGGCGCGGCGGACGCGCCGCGCGTGCCGCAGCGGTCCGCAGCCAAGGGTCAGCCGCAAGCCCAGCGCCCTGCTGGAACAGGGTTTCGGCCTGCACCCAGGCTTTGACGTGGGCCGGATCTTCGGCCAGCCAGTCCTCGAACGCTTCGCGTTCGGCCGACGTGCAGTCCGGGGCTTCCAGGCGGGCTACCCAGGCGCTGGCGCGTTCAAACAGCTGTGCATCATCCCTGTGCGGGGTGCCACTCATTGGCCGTCCCTGTCGTTGTGCAGCGGATCCGATCCCAACTCCTGACGCAGGCCCTGCAGGGCGCGGGCGATATGTTTTTCCACGGTCTTGGCAGTAATTCCACAATGCCGCGCGATCTGCGTGTAGCTCATGCCGGTGATGCGGTTGAGCAGATAGACCTCGCGTGCGCGTTCGGGCAGCTTGAACAGGGCCTGCCGCAGCAGGGACAGCATCTGCCCTGACTCGGCCTGGCGCAATGGATCGGGCGAGGAACTGGACGGTTCGTCGCTGCCATCGTGTTCGGCCAGCGGCAGATGCGGCCGCGACAGCGGTGAGCGGCCGCGGTCTGCCAGGCGGTTGCGGGCGATACGATACAGCAGCAGGCGCAGTTCGTCCGGGCCCTGTGCGCGGTAGCGGATCAGCCGCTCCATGCAGTCCTGCGCGATATCCTCCGCATCCTCAGGCCCAACCCCCCGCGTGCGCAGGAACGCGCACAGCGGTGCGCGCTCTTCGCGCACGAACGCGATGAAGGCATCCGCAGGTGCGGGTAGCTCCGGCGCGCGATGGAGCAGGGGAGACGGGGTGGACAGGGCTGGCCTCGACGGTGGGTGGCGAATGCGTCGTCGAGTTTTACGCGACGATGACCGGATGGGGAAGAGTGTGCATCGATCGGATTCCCATTGTGAATGTATTCATTTTCCAGGATCCGTTCCACTGGGGGAGATCACCCCGCTGTGGCGTTGATCGTTCTACCCGCGTGTTGCGGGTGGAGAGAGAGCACATGAAGTATTCGACGTTGAGCCTGGCCCTGGCCGGGCTGATGGGCGTTGCCGCCATAGCCGTGGTGGATGACGTCATGGCAATGAATTATCACGTGCAGGGCGATCGCATCTTCCTGAGTGGCGATGTGACCTACGCCGACGTGGTGTCCCTGCCGGCACTGCTGGCCAAGGCGCAGGCCGAAGGCCGGCCGGTCCGTGAGGTGGTGCTGCGCACGTCCAACGGTGGTGCGTTGATCGCCGGCGAGTGGCTGCAGGGCATCATCCGCACTTCCGGACTGAACACCATCGTGTCCGGCAATTGCATCTCGTCCTGCTCGATAATGCAGTCTGGTGGCGTCGAACGCTATCTGGCCGGCGATCTGCCGCTCATCGACTCGGTGCAGATCCACGCGGCCAGCAGCGGCGGCAAGGTGATCTACACGCCGTCGCCGCGCATGACCCAGATCTACACCGGCAACTACGGTGGTGGCATGGATGCCGGGCTGCTGCACAAGGCCATGTACGAAGTGGTGAAGCCGAACGGCCTGCTGGTGTTTCGCGATCCGGCACGCAGCACCGGTTCCTCGGTCACTTTCGACCCCGATGGCAGTGGCAGCAAGCTGGAGTCGTTCCCCGGCCAGGATATCTACAGCAACAGGATCATCACCGCGAACGGGTACCGCGATCCGGGCGACACCTTGAATGTCACCGCCAACGTGACCGGCGACATCAACCCCGGCTACCTGCGTACCGGACGCCAGTTGCAGGCGTTCGTCGATGATGATTTCGCGCGCTGGAATACCGACTGGCGATCCACCTACATCAATCTCGCGCAGAGCATCTACAACGCATCCAGCAAGGGTCCGCAGGGCATCGGTGCGCTGTCGGTGCAGGGTTACCTCAGTGACCCGGACATCCAGGACCTGTTGCTGTCCAAGCTGCGGCTGGCTGATCTGGATGTCTCCACGCTGGACAACGCCATGGGCGTGATCCGGGTGAGCAACGGCGCCACCTGGCGCACGTCCGCGACGACGGGTGCGGATTTCATGCTGGTCGACAATGGCACCATCGCGCTGGAAGGCGGTGCCCTGCGCGCATCGGAAGTGCGCGTGCTCGGCGCAGGCATGCTGGTCGGCCATGGCGACGTGGCGGGTACTGCGATGGACCGCGCTGCATTGCTGGACGGCACCGGCCCGTCGTACCGCGAAGACGGTTTCAACCGCCTGCGCGTGTTCGGCACGCTGATGCCGCGCGGTGGCGACCTGGTCACCCATGGCTACGTCAACATCATGCCGGGCGGCAAGGTGCTGTTCGACGTTACAGAGAATGGCGGCACCGCTGCAGGCCGCCTGCGCGTGGGTACCTTCTTCGATGACGAGCAGACCGAGGGGGCACTGGTGATCTCCAAGGGTGCCTTCCTCGAACTGAACGTGGCGCAGGGCTACTACGGCCAGGATTTCCGTCGTGATCTGGTTGAGGGCCCGATCTACCAGGGTGGCTTCGAAGAGGCCGTGCGCCTGGGTGACACCGGCTACAGTGCCAGCATCAGCGGTGATGTGTTCCGTCCCCGCCACAATTCGCTGTTGAGCTTCAACGTGAAGCAGACGGCCGACGGCCTGTGGCTGACCGCCAACCCCGGCTTTGACCAGCTGGGCCTGTTCGCCAACGGTACGTCCGGCGACGGCCTGGGCCGTGCGCTGGCGACGGCCTCCGATCGCCAGGACAAGGGGCTGAGATCGCTGCTGGGCGCACTGCAGTTCGCCGACCGCGATGTGATCGCACAACAGGCCGGTGCCCTGCGCGGTGATGCGCACGCCAGCCTGCGCCTGGCAGACACCGCACTGGTGGGCAGCATCGGCAACGTCGTGCAGCAGCACCAGTCGGCCATGCGCAGCGGCGGCGATGCCGATGGCCTGGCCTCGCAGGTGGCGCAGTCGGTCTCCTCCCAGCCGGGCATGCGCCATGGCAGCCTGTTCAACCAGCTGGCGATGCACCTGGTCGAACCGGCGCCGGGCAGCGTTGCGGGTAGCGGTGACGCCGGACGCAGCCATGGCATCTGGGCACGTGGTTTCGCCAGCCATGGCCGCATCGATGCCGACGGTGGCGTGGCCGGCCTGAGCCACAACATCGGCGGCATCGTGGTCGGTGCCGACACCCGCGTGGCCGATGACCGCGTGACCCTGGGCGCCAGCGTGGCCGCGGCGGACATGTCGACCAAGGCCAGCGATGGCTCTGGTTTCACCGGTGATGTGCGCGCGCTGGACGTGGGCGGTTACCTCGATGCGACGTACGCGCGCGGCTATCTGTCGGCGGCCGTGCGCTACACCGATCTGCGGCATGACACCCGTCGCAGCATCGGCGGTATCGATGGCCTGCAGCAGCCCCTGCGCGCGAAGTACAGCAACGATGCGATCTCCGCACGTGTTGAACATGCGTTCTCGTTCACCACCGGCAAGGGCCTGGTGATCCAGCCGTTGCTGCCGGTGGTGGACTACGCGCGCACTTCGGCCACCCGCTTCAACGAAGGGCAGGGCGCCGGTGCGCTGGTTGGCCGCAGTGGCAGCCTGGAGAGCATCCGCGTGGGTGCGGGCCTGCAGCTGTTCAAGACCTTCGAAGGCAACAACGGTGAGCGCATCACCCCGCGCGCCCGGGTGGTCTGGCAGAAGGAGCTGGGCGATTCGCAGGCCCGCTACAGCACCGGCTTCGCCGCAGCTCCGGATCTGGTGTTCGGCGCCAGCAGCCAGGCGGTGGGCGAGCAGGTGCTGGCCTGGAACCTGGGCGTGACCAGCCGTGCCAGCGAGCGGCTGTCGATCATGGCCGATTACGTGGGCGAGCGCCGCGACGGGCAGATCCAGAACGGCGTGATGCTGGGCCTGGGCTGCAGGTTCTAAGTGGCACCCGGCACCGGCGATGACGGCATCGCCGGTGCCATCCCAACGCGGGCGCTGCTGCGGTATGGTCGGTATGGCATTCCACCCAGGCCCATCCATGCAGATCGCCGTCTTCAGTGCCCGTCCCTACGACCGCCGCTTCCTTGATGAGGCGAACCAGCGCGATGCAGCTGGGGACGGCTTTGCGTTCGTGTACTTCGATGTGGCGCTGGACGTGCACACGGCGGCGCTGGCGCAGGATTGCGCAGCCGTATGCGTGTTCGTCAACGACCGCCTGGATGCGCCGGTACTGCACGCCCTGCATGCGGTGGGGGTGCGGGCCGTGCTGCTGCGATGCGCAGGTTTCAACAACGTGGATCTGGCGGTTGCAAAAGCGCTGGATCTGTTCGTCGCACGCGTACCGGCCTATTCGCCTGAAGCCGTGGCCGAGCATGCGCTGGCGCTGGTGATGACCCTCAGTCGGCAGACCCATCGCGCCTACAACCGGGTGCGCGAAGGCAACTTCATGCTCGATGGCCTGCTCGGGCGCACCCTGCATGGCCGCACCGTGGGCATCGTCGGTACCGGCAAGATCGGCCTGGCCACTGCGCGCATCTTCAAGGGCATGGGCTGCATCGTGCTGGGACACGACCCGTATCCGTCGGCTGCGTTCGGCGGAATCGGCGATAGGGTCGGGCTGGATGAACTGCTGGCACGTGCCGACATCGTGTCGCTGCATTGCCCGCTGACGCCTGAGACCCACCACCTGATCAATGACGCGTCGCTGGCGCGGATGAAGCCGGGCGCGATGCTGGTCAATACCTCGCGCGGCGCACTGGTCGATACCCATGCGGTGATCCGCGCGCTGAAGGCGCGCCGGCTGGGTCATCTGGCCATCGACGTGTACGAGCAGGAAAGCGCGCTGTTTTTCCAGGACCTGTCCGGCGAGATCATCGACGACGAGGCCTTCCAGCGCCTGATGACCTTCCCCAACGTGCTGGTGACCGGCCACCAGGGCTTCTTCACCGTGGAGGCGCTGCAGGAGATCTCGGCGACCACGCTGGGGAACCTGCGGGACTTTGCCGAGGGGCGGGTGTGTGCGAACCGGGTGTAGCGGGCTGAGCCGGGTGGATTGACCGCCGGGGCGCCCAGCCCGTAAAATCGCGGGCTCCGCCGGAATAGCTCAGTTGGTAGAGCGGCGCATTCGTAATGCGTAGGTCGCAGGTTCGACTCCTGTTTCCGGCACCAGTTGTAGAAAAGCCCCGGCCTTGGTCGGGGCTTTTTGTTTGGGCGGATGTTGGAACTCATTGATTGGCCAAGGATTCGTTGCGAGCTCGTGACTGGTCCGGCTTCAGTGTTGTTGGTTGCGGACGGCTTGTGTCCGCACCTTTACTTCGCTGGTGCTGATGATCCGGCTTCGTTGCTACTTAGGCGAACCATTCAGTGGCGGCCCCACCTATGACGATCAATCATTCGCAAGGTTCTCAAGAAAGGTCGCAACACGCCCAGTGAGCTGAACGAGGTTGTCCACTTTGATGGCTTTGTCCGCCAGGGAATTCATCCTGCGCCAGAGTCCGCTTAGCGTCTTTCGCTGTTCGACCGGGAGGCTGGACACTTCGGACTCGCTGAGAAAAATATCGCCGGTCGCGGCCTTCACTGCGTCCCTGATCGCTGAGGCACCCCTCAATGGGTAGCTTGCAAGGGCCATTTCGGCCAAGCGTATATGCCTTCGCAGCAGAGCGGTCAACTCCGAGGGCATTGAGTTCTCGGCTAGGAGGAGCTCCAGATCATGTATAACGCTGACAACATCTGCGAAATCTTCAGTACTAATGCCGTCTTCTTCGACGGGTAGGATTTCGCTGCAGAACGCGAGAGCTGTGAAGACGTCATCGGTTAGGTATTGTTGAACATGTACGCCCTGCCTGACAAGAAGTTGGGGCGATAAGGCGTTCTCAAGTTTCATAAGAGCGGGACCGTAGACGCTGGCTGAGATGCCGCGCATGTGCAGCTTATCCCGCAGTAGGTCCACTTCATCTACCAAGATGTGAATCCGCTCTGACGCACGAATGAACTCGCGAGTCCCGTTCTTGCTTTCAATGCTTAGAACTTGCTGCCATCCGCTTAGGGCCGGAAGATCCGGCTTGACGCTTTTCCAGCTAGACATGATGCCGTGTATACGAGATGCGCTATTGGTCTTCATTCCTTGGCCCGTTCGAAATCGTATTAGTGCCGCATCAATGTATTGCATCACGGCTTGGGCTATGTCCGCCAGCATGAAAGGGGCGCGACGGCCCCTGACTGCCGTTCTGCTGGAAGCCGAGGGTGACGCGGACGATCCGCATCCAAACACCGCCTCGCATCCTGTCCTAAGTTGGCCTTATCGCCACTTACGGACGCTCCGCCCGATGTCATCTGCCCTCACCAAGCGCATCGTTCTTACAGCAGAAGCCCGTGATCGCCCCTATGAGCTTAGGGACGCTCAGGTTCGCGGCCTGATCCTGCGTGTGCAGCCAACAGGGCACAAGGCTTGGATCGTGACCTGGGCGCACGGTAAGCGTCGTACCTTGGGTTCGGTCGAACATCTGTCACTTGATCAGGCCCGCGACCAAGCCCGGCAAGCGGTCGCTGAATACGTTCAGTCCGGATTGCCGACACTCGCAAAGTCCAAGCCCACCAGTTGCACGCTTGAAACACTGCTCAATGACCACTTCGAACCTTGGGCGATAGCTGAGCTCAAGGGTGGTCGTCAGTATCCGGACCGCATCCGATCGGTGTTCCCGTGGCTTTTGCGCCGTCAGATCATTGAGATTGACGTGCCCACAATGGAGCGCTGGTGGCGCGGACGTGTCACTGGTCCTGGTGCCGTTACCAAGGCTACCGCAGCGCGCGACTTTGCTTGCCTGCGGTCTGCCTTGTCGCGGGCCGTTGAGTGGAAGCTGATCGAGACTAACCCCCTCATGGGCATGCGTCAGCGATCAGCGGCTAGCCGCAAGGTGGTCCGGTTCCTGTCCCCTGATGAGGAGGCGATGCTCCGGGCCGCGCTGGCAGCGCGCGATCTAGCTGGGGTTGAGGGGAGGGCGAACGCCAATGCGGCCCGACGCAAGTACCGGCAAGCGGTTCTGCCTGATTTGCCGATGGACGGGTACGTCGATCACCTGACCCCGGTGGTTCTTACAGCCATTAATACCGGTATGAGACGTGGTGAGCTGTTGTCGATGAGCTGGGCTGACATCAACTGGGAAGCCAAGATGCTGACCATTCGAGCCGAGAACGCCAAGTCCGGTAGGCAGCGTCACATCCCGCTAAACGTCGAAGCCATGGAAGTCCTGCAGCGTTGGGCTCGGCAAGCGGGCGAGCGCCGTTCGGGCAAAGTCTTCGACGTGACCGACATCAAGAAGGGGTGGGGAAAACTCATAGCCGATGCCCGCATTGAAGAGTTCCGCTTCCATGATCTGCGCCATCATTTCGCATCACGCTTGGTGCGGGCGGGGGTGGACCTGAATACCGTGCGGGAGCTCTTGGGACACGCAGACATCACCATGACTCTTCGCTACGCCCACCTGGCCCCGGACACCCTGGCGGCGGCAGTTGCCAAGCTGGCGGCGTGAGAGGGCTAATCCCTCTGCTCACCAGCCAAACGCTCGAGCTCTTCCCGCATCCTTTGGCGCTCCCCAGAGGGAAGCTTGGCGAAAGCCAAGATCGCCGCAGCTAGGTCATCGTCCTCAGCGAACAGGTAGGCGACCGGTACATCCAATGCCTTGGCCAACTCTGCAGCCTTGGTCATGTCAGCTTGGTTTCGTTCGCGCTCGTACCTGTTGATCAGCACGGCACCACGGTTCTTGTCCTGGTCCTTATCCACCAGCGCCCCCAGCGCGCGCTGGGACAGCCCGCGCAGTGCTCGAGCTTCGGAGAGCCGCTTGGAAAACGTTGCAGTAATGACAGTGGGCGATGGCACGCGGAGGTAACGGTCTGTGAACCTGCAGCAGCATGGGCCATATACCTGATCAGTAGAAGTCATTACCATATCAGTATATGGCGTTGTGCGAGGTATGACTGGCCGCAAGGGGTGGCCGGGCCCGTCAGCGCTCAGTCGGGGACGTTGGGATGAAGAACCGGATTACGCATGTTGCCGTCATGTCGTTGGTGCTGACGGCTGTTGTTCCCGGGAGGTGGTGGCTCAACAACAGCGGTCTTACGACCGTTTCAAGGATCAAACTTCCTACGAGGCCAAAGTGGAGCTATCGGAGCTGTCCAAGACCAGCAGGGGCATTTCTCTGAGCCTGAAGAGCGTGGTAGACGGAGACCGCGCTGTTACGAAGTCGGACTCTTTCACTGTTTCGGCCATCGTCACCTTCAACATGTCCTATGAAGTTCGCTGTGCCGGTACAAGCTTTGACATGCTCGTGGACGGAAGGGCTGTTTCGCTTCCCAGCGACATGCCCGCCTTCAATCGATACGAGTACGCCATTCTTTCGTTCGGCAAGAAGATGACCTTGGCAGAAGCAGGGGCCTTCACCGGTGCCAAGAGGATCGAGGTCCGAGTCTGCGATACCGAATACAGCCTGGACGATGAGCAACGCGCTGCACTGCGTGATCTGGTCAAGGACGCTCAGGTGGGTAGTTCAACGGGTGGCTGACGTCGGAAACCCCAGTGCATCCAATCACGGAGGAGAGAATATGCAAACCAGCGATTCAGCAACTAACCTTTATCAATGCCCGGCTTGTCATGCTGCTATCCCCTCGGGCAGATCATCCGCGAGTTGTCCTAAGTGCTATGCGGACCTGCCCAAGGCAATTGTTGAATCGAATCGCGCTACCGCGAGCGCAGGGCAGGAGCTTGGGTCCGCGATGTTGTGCGTGGTGGTGGGCCTAGCCGGGCTTGGGATGGGGCTCTATTTCCTGATCAACCCATCAGCAAGCGGCTACAGCAACATCGCGAACATGCACGCGCTCGCTGTGGGACAATCTCTGACCGTCGCTGGGGCTGTCTTGCTTGGGTTCGGCATTCGCCCTCGATAACTTGCTCGCTAGCTTGATCGGGCCCGTTGGCAGAGATGTCAGCGGGCCTTTCGTATGTGCCAATGTCTGCGATCTGGGGCCATCTTCTATTGAGGATGTTATCCGTAGTCAGAAGCGTACTGGCACGCCCTGCCGCGCGATGTGGGGCGCTCCGTCGACTATGCATGCAGGGATTAGCTGCTCAGTCCGACGCGCGCTATGACGCGATTGGTTGGCATCGCTGAGGCTGCTATCGAGCAGAGGGTCAGGATCATCCCCATCCAAGTCGCGAAGTCCTAGGTGAGGTGGGGAAGTCGCGCTGCCTCGCTGCCGAACTGGGGTTGACGCCTGGGGCGCTCCATACAGCCGGAGCGTGCATCGTGCTTGGCTGCTACGCCAACCCGTCGTTAGATTCCAGTGCCGAGCGAATGACTGCCATGGACGATGAGAAGTCTTTCAGCTGCCTGTCCTTCAGATCTCCCAGGTAGCTGACATTGATCTTCTCCCAGGCATCATTGGCGCGGCCTAGAAGCTTCTTGCCATTGTCAGAGAGCCTTGCGTACTTCTGTCGGGTGGAGTCAAAAAAGATAGGTTCGTCTTGCCGCTCTTCGATCAGACCGGCGGCGTCCAAGCGCCTATAGATGCCTGTCATCGAGGTCGGTGACATACCCAAGCTCTTCGCCACATTTGCTCTGATTGCGTGTGATCCCCGCTTGCAGAGGCGATCAATTTCGCTCATTGCCAAATACATGTTGGTGTCCAAGCCGATTTCATCCAGCTGCTCATCGAGCCTTTTCCGAACTAGCCTTGCCAGTGCCAATAGCTGCTCAATCTCTGGGAACTTTCTGGATCCAGGCTTCATACATGAGTGAAAAATGGCGGGATGTCCGTATCGTACATCCCGCCATATTGCAGTCGCTAGGCTACTCGTACAGCGACTGGCTGTGCTTACGAGAGGCAATGAGATGACTGACCTGATTCGTGCAATTTCGATGTTTGGCGCGCGTGGTTCGCTCGATCATGTGGAACACGAGACTGCGCTTGAGATTGTGGGGGAGGCCGCAATGGCAAGGGAGAATGCATGTACGCAGCGCCGCGCCTTCGAGTGCAAGGACCTGACCCCGTTCCGGGCGACGTCCAATTTCGCGGAACTGTTCGCTGCCCGCATCGGTGATCGCTCGCTGAGGCACAACATGCGCGTATGCGATGCCTCCATGTTCCGCATGCTTTGGGTGGCACGTCAGGCTGCTGACATGCTCGGTGTCCCTTATGGGGTCTACATTGACGTTGCGGTGAGCTATCTCCAGGAAACGAAGGGGAAGAAGCGGATCACTCCGAAGATGCTCATCGCACCGGACGTGCAGTTGCATGTGATGGATCGCTGGGACGCAGAGATGTCCGTTAACTGCGTCGGCGAGCGGCAGAACTGACTGTATTGAAGCCATGGTGCTGGATGCAGGGCTCTCCGCGTCCAGCTACCTAATCAAATGACGGCGCACCTAGCGCAGTAGTCTCACTCCTCGCGAAGGGGGGTAGCGGATACGAGAGGCCAATAATGAGTATGGAGGGATATCGTCGCGCCCAGAAACTGGCCGCGGCCAAGAAGTTTGGGGCCGATGCAGTGGCGACGGAGCAAATGGTGCAGGCACGGGAATGGCTGGCGCCGAGCGACTTTGATGAAGAACCGGACTTTGCGCGTTCTGCACATCTGTCGTACCGATACATGAACCCTTACCAGCGGACGCAGAGCTTCTACGAGGCGTATCGCAAGCACTACCTGGTTCGCTTCCGGCGACGTAAGGGGCGTGATCCTCAGGCATTCCCCAATGGCATTCATGGCTTGGAAGCAGGTGACTTCACCAGCATTTGGCGGGCGCGCCAGCGCGCGGATGCGATGGGGGTGCCCTATGAGCGGTATGTCATTGAGCTGATGCTGGATACTGACGCTAGCGGGACGCGACAGTTGCCCCGTCCGAACCAGCTTTGTGCCGACTCCAAACTGCCCATGCTGGTTGAGCGCTTGGAGGAGAAACGGGCCGAAGGGCTTTTCGATCCCTTTGCTGAGGATTTCGACCCGCGCTTCTATGCAGCCAACTTCGTGGGCGACCAGCAGCAGTTGGATGCATTGACGTGGATGGAGGAGCAGATTGCTAACGCTGGGATCGCGCGCAGGCCAGTGTTGCTGAACCGTTTCATGTGCGTCGAGCAGCTGATTTCAGACGAAGACGCGACGCGCCGGTTTGGGCAGGAGCTCGTCGATGAGGCTAAGGCCCACCGAGGGGGATACACGTCGCGTGCGCCGGTAGTGCTTGATGCCCCCGTGCCCTCCGATCCAGCCTGCTTTGGTATGCGCACCGAAGGGCATGCAGTTTGCAGCCAATGTCCTGTAGCCCAGCGCTGCGCTGAGTTTTGTGCCGGAGTTGAGGCGGGCGTCCAGGGGGCGGTTCGGGGTGCTGGACGTTCCGAAGGAGCGTAAGCGCATTGCGGCTAACGAGCGCAAGCGCCGACAGCGCGAGCGGGAGCGCAATGGGGCCGCTATGACGGATCAGGAGCTTCGTCGGGTGCTGAAGGAGGCGGGTGATCCCTGGGTGATCCAGAGGCGCGAGAAGGACAAACAACGCCGGGATGGGAAGAAACGCAAGAGCCAGGCGTAGGCAAGGGTCCGGCACTAGGCGAGATGTCACGCTTCCCTATATTTGTTAGCTCTTACTTATAAGCTTTAACATACATAGGGAAGCGTGACATCGAGGCCTCCCAGCCCGGAGATCCTAGCGCTCAAGAGGTTGGCTTCCGGCAGGCGCTGCCGCCCCGACGCCCCCCCGGGAGGGTACGAGTTGGTGTTCAATTTGCATCTCCTTACGAGTTCTCCCTCGGCTGGATCCCTCGTAGCCGATCCTCCGGCCTTCTAGAGGCACACCGGTTTCCCGTCCGTTAGGACCCTGTCTCGGGAGCTCTGCATGCCCTTGCGGCCTCTGCCATGTATGAAGCGCTGCTGCCGATCCGCGTCATGCCTAGCCTAGGTGACGTGATCATGAGCCGGAGATCTGGGTGATGCAGTTGTGGTTCAAGCACTGATAGCGCAAGTCTGTCTCTGCCGACCGGGTGCCGGTGCGGGCAGGGCTGACCGGCACTTTCGCGAGCGCGAGGAATGCTGCCGATTGCCCCATGCTAAGCGCTACTAAAGCGCATGCTGCCTGAGTTCAGCACGCAGGACGCGGGCGGCGGTGTATGAGTCGATGCCTGCACTCGCAAGACATGGGGGCCATGTATGAAGCGTACGGTGGTGTTCGGCCTTGTAAGGGCGGTAAAAAATGTGTGCCCTTCAAGTCTCATCCCCTGCGACCGATATGCTCAAGGATGCATAAAACAATCACCGGGACGGCTACATGGATCGTTGGACGTGGATGATGGTAAGGATGTATGTGCCCGCACTTGGGGCTTTGGCGCTGGGGTTGCTGCTGATGCTGCCGTTGGGAATGCTTCGGGAGAGTCCGGTGCTTGAAGGGGTGTATGCGATGGCGCGATGGCTCCCCGCGTTAGCTATCGCGGTGTCGGTGTTCCTTGGCCTTGTTGCCAGTGTGAGGCTGTGGCGCTGGGATCAAGGGCGCAGCGCTTTGGTTTGCGAATGCGGTGGCTTGTTGGGCCGAGCCAGGGACGGGAGGTATGGCCGGTACCGCAAGTGTCACGCCTGTAGCCGAAACGTTAGCATTCGCTCTGCCATTAGGGGCAGCGGCAGCCACTGATGGACTGTGGCTGCAGGCTGCGGACGGAGCTGGTTCGACCGGGGCGTCCGTTTGAGTAGCCTGATATCCTCTGCCCTAAGCTAATGAGTTAGTCCGCAGAAGGAATTGTATGAGCGAAGAGGGCGAAGAACTCCTGAATGAGCGTCGGGCAGCGACGGAGCCCTCGGGTCACGGGGGCTTCCTCTCATTTCCGATCGATCATGATTCCGTGCTGAAGCATCTGAACCAAGATATGCGAGATGACTGGTTCTCTGACGTGCTCGGGTACCGGGACCTCTTCGAAAAAAAAGATAGCCTTCAGGCGGTTCTCGCAGGGCTGCTTAGTGAAGGAAATGGTCAGTACGCGGGTGTCGCGCGAACGCTGTGCGATGTCCCAAAGAAAGGTCTCGGCTTGAGGTATGCGCTCGAGACTGATTTCTATGACAGGTTTGTTTATCAGTCTATTTGCACGTTCCTAATAAAATATTACGACCCGCTGTTGTCCCACCGAGTTTTCGGTCATCGTTGGCGCGAACATTGTGCTGAAGGTTATCGTGAGAAGGGTCTCTTCAAAAGTAGAATCGAGCTTTGGCAGACATTTGAGGGAATAACGCACGCGTCGTTGATTGATGGCAAAATAATACTGGTGACTGACCTAATAAATTATTTCGAGAACATATCGATTGAATTGATTCGCGAAGCGTTTCTTTCGAAATTGCCGCTCATCAAGGCGGATGGCCAAGCGAAGTTGCACATTAGAAACGCTGTCCAGACACTCTGTTCTTTGCTGGAGAAGTGGTCTTATAGCGATCGGCACGGCCTGCCGCAAAACAGGGATGCGTCATCTTTCATCGCGAACGTGGTTCTTTCAGATGTCGACCATAGAATGGTTTCTATGGGTTACGATTATTTTAGGTACGTCGATGACATAAGGATTGTTTGTGCTGATGACCGGCGCGCTCGAAAAGCGGTTGCAGATCTTATTTCTGAGCTTCGCACCGTAGGGATGAATATCAATTCATCTAAGACGGAAATAATAAAGCTTGGTCACGAGCGGGTGTCTGATTTCTTCCCTGTCTCTGATTCGCGTAGCGCAGCAATTGACGCCATGTGGAAATCGAGGAGTAGGCGTATCATTTCGCGATCGGTGCCTCTCGTCTTCGGTATGCTCGCGGATCTCATAAAGACCGGGGATACGCAGCTGCGTCAGTTTCGTTTCGCGGTGAATAGACTTAAGATTTTGCTTGATTCTGGAATGTTTGTCGACGAGTCCGATGTTGCAGGCGAGCTGGTCGATCTAGTGATAGACAGCCTGGAGACGCAAGCGGTCTCCACTGATCAGTTTTGTAGAGTGCTGTCATTTCTCGCTATATCTCAAGAAAGCTTCCATCGAATCGAGAGGTTTATGCTCGATTCCGTCATCTCAATTCATCCCTGGCAGAACTATCACCTTTGGATGCTGCTGGCGCTGAAGGAGTACAAGACTGACGCTATTGTTGGACTGGCTGAGCGAAAAGTTGCGGAGAACTTGGCCTCTCCCGAGATTCCAGCAATCTTTGTGTACTTGGCATCTGTCAGGGAGGGGCGTGCGGCGTTAAAGCAGGCAATCGAGCATTTCAGTGGTGAGTGGTCCTATCAGCACCAGCGATATTTGCTGCTCGCAACTCGTGATTTTGATAAGGAGGACCTTAGGCCGCTCTTCGGTAAGCTAGGAATTCGGGTCCAGGGTACCGCGATTAGAGCGAAGTCTTATGTGCCGAAACAGGGGTCTCTGGTTTGCATTCCTCGTTCTACCAACCTCGTTTCCTTCTATGACGAGATAAGTGTGTATGACTGATGGATCAGGCGTTCTCATATTTTTTAAGGACTTCTCGGAGCGCGGTGGAGATCGCTACTTTCTTTGGTCCGATGGTGCCTTGACAGAGACGGATGCGCATAAAATCGTCGAGATGACAGTGCGGTTGGTATGTCACGACTATTGGTTGATTTCTCCTGCTATTTTTAGGTCTGCGGGCAGGCTTCCTGTGAGTGTTGTCGACGTTGTTGAATTTGAGCGTGGGACCTCAGGGCGACGAGTAAGTAAGGCGGTAAGGGAACGTCAGGATGTTCGCCAAACGTTGCTCGGCTTTTGTGACGAGGCGGTCGTTGACAGCTACTTGTCTGCCTTTTACAAGCAGGCTGAACTAGATGCCAGCACTGTTGCTGTGATAGGTGATGCTCTCAGTCGGCATTGGACGGAGCTCTTGTGGCAAGCAAAAAGTAACGGTGAATTTGAGCGTGCAATAGATGTGGAGCTTCCGGTTTTCAATGAGCTCACCTCCTGCGTTGTACACGGGATTCGAGTTGATGAGGCCAGGCTGCGCGAACATAAGAAAACGGTCGACGTTGATTATTACTTGACATTGAAGCGATTCGCTGAGAAGCATGAGCTTCCTTATGAGGTTCCACGAGATGATGTGGTCGTCGAGAGGTTGGAGTCTCGTGGGTTTGATATGTCAGGGGTCTCGCTTGACTACATTCTCCGGCTGCTTCCGATGCAGGACGGCTTTGGAGATGATTTGATCGAGCTTAAGCGCATTCACGCTAGTCGGTCAATTTTGAATAGACTGTCCGTAGGGGCGGGAAGGGTCTTTCCTATTCTTGACTCGCAAGCTACGGTAACCTCGAGGATATACTTCAGGGATCCAGCGCTCCAAGGTCTTCCGGGCTATTACCGGGATGTCATAATCCCAGATAAGGGAATGGAGCTTAGCTATGTCGATTACGATCAATTTGAAGTTGGTGTGATGGCTGCCTTGTCTTCTGACCCGAAGATGTTGAGTCTCTACTCTTCTGGTGATCTCTATTTGGAGGTTTCCCGCAGTTTGTTCGAATGCGACGAAAAGCGTGGTTTCGCCAAGCGTTTGTTCTTGTCTTATGCATATGGAATGAGGCAAAAAGCTCTGATTGATGCTGCTTATGCATCGGGGGGCACTCGTCTGAGCGCAAAGCAGTTCTTTGCTGAGTTCAATGTGTTTGAGGAGTGGAAAAGGTCAATTAACGCGGAGTTCGAGAAAAACGGCAGGATTGGCACTTCGATGGGGAACTACCTGCAGCGTGAACTGGTTGGGCCTTTGACACCGAAGGAGTGCCGCTCTTCGGTGAGTCAGGTGGTGCAGGGGACTGCTGCTTTGATATTTAAGAAGGCGATCTTGAAGGTTGCAAGCTTGCCTGACGTGAAGATTAAGGTCCCCATGCACGACGCTCTATTGGTGCAGCACCCCCCTGGCTTTGACAGGTGCCTCCTAATGGGCACTTTCGCGTCTGCAATGACGGAGCATTTTGGTGGTTCCATTGCTGGAAAGGCGTCTATTGAACCATTCTTCAAGGCGAGAGGGCCGGGTTAGGAAGAGCCGTTGGCTTACGGTGAGCTTACCTGCCGCATTGCTGGGTCCTAAAGCACTGGCAGTAAAGGTTATGTTCCCTCGGTGTACGTGGATTGGTTATGCGACGCCCCTTGGTATGGGCCTTTGCGACGGAGTACGTCTATAGACAAGGGTTGTCCTCATCCTCGTCCGCATTGGGGCTGGCGGGGTGGAGTTGCCCGCACCCCGAGGCTTAGTTGGCGCTTACCGTCAGTCGGGCCCGTTCCAACAAGACTCCGGAACGGCTCCTGGAAGCTTGGCAGGCGAACCCCGTTCAACGTTCCCGGTGGCAACGGTGCATGCCGGTCCGTTCGGCCGGAGTTGGGCTTATCCCATCAGTTGCTAGTCGCTCGAGGTGCTAGTAAAGATCACTCGGCTGGGTTCGTAATGCGTAGGTCGCAGGTTCGACTCCTGTTTCCGGCACCAGTTGCAATGAAAAGCCCCGGCCTTTGGCCGGGGCTTTTTGTTTGGCCGATTGGCGGCGCGACGCCATCAACGCCGCGCCATCCCCGCATCCTTCGCCAGCCACCACGCCAGCTGCTGGAGATAACCACCCGCTGCTCCCGCCAATGCGCCGATCAGCAGGCGTGCGAGCACTCTGGTCCCGCGGCTGGCCCGCTCGCGTACCCATGGCAGCACCGCGACCACCTGCGCACCCAGCAACAGCATCAGTACGTCCAGTCCCGACGCATCCACCAGCGGCAACAACGGCAGCAGATCCGGATTGCAGGCCAGCACGATCACCAGCGTAGCCCCAGGCACGGCCATCAGCCGGCGCCCGGCGGGCAGGGTGGTCCAGCGCAGCAGTCGTTCGATCATGCGCATGACGTTCTTCGGGTCATGCGCGAGAACCCTCGTCAGGCCCAACCGCCCGCACCGGTTGCCGCAGCACGGTCTTCAATCTCGCCGCGTCGGTCTTTCGCGGATCACTCAGGTAGATCTCATGGTGGGGGCCGGCAAAGGTGTAGCCCAGCGAAGGCATCAGTTCGTCGTGCAGATGAGCCAGGATCGGGCCTTCGTCATCGTAGGCGCCCACATGCAGGGTCTGCAGGCAGAGGCCTTCCTCAAGCACCCTATGACGAAGGCCAGCCGGTGTCTCGCCCAGCTTCTTCGTCGCCTTGGCGATGGCGGTCTCCAGTTGCCCTGGGCTGATCCCATCCGGCGTACGGATCATCACCGTCCACGACCACTCGTCCTTGCGGCGTGCCACAAAGCTCGCCGGGTCGTCGGCGGTCCAAAGCGCTTCCAGCGGCGGCACTACGTAGTCCCGGCCCTCGGCCTTCAGTGCGAACTTCAGTGCATAGCTCACTGCATACAGCCACTGCACCGACTGCAGGTAAGCCGGGGCGGTATTCGGGTCGCCGCGGCCGTCGATCATCAGGTAGGGCAACGGCGGCACCTCCACTTGGACCAACCGGCCTGCCGGGGGCTGGTACAGCGCCCGGTCGCGCTTCTTGAAGTCGATCTTGTCCATGGCGTCCCTCCTGCCTGGAGCATCCCATGTTCCTGTCTGTCCGCGCACCTGAATCTGTTCAGGCGACTTTGCCGAGCGCGGCGGATCACCGGCCGATGCCATCGTGCGTGCGCGGTGCGACAACGTGTCGCAGCCAGAATCGGGCCTTTCCTGCGCTCGATCAATGTCAATGCCTTTCTTAAATGATGGGTGACGGCCTAAAATTGAAAGGCTGACTCGACCCCACCTGCCTGCCTGTCTTCCGGACCGGTGGGACCGGCTTTGGCCGGAACAGGCAGGGACGGGGAACGGCATTCCCTCGCAATTGGATCGACCGATGATTCCGTTGAAAACCCTTGGGCGCTGGTTGCGCCCGGGCCTGCTGCTGTCGTTGCTGGTGATGCTCACCGGCTGCGATGCCGTGGCCATCCTCAGTCCGAAGGGCCAGATCGGCCAGGATGAGAAGACCCTGCTGATCACGGCCACCGTGCTCATGCTGCTGGTCGTCATCCCGGTCATCATCATGACCCTGACCTTCGCGTGGAAGTATCGCGCCTCCAACACCAAGGCCCGCTACGAGCCGAAGTGGTCCCACTCGACGGCGATCGAGGTGGTGGTGTGGTCGATCCCGTGCATGATCGTGCTGGTCCTGGCGGTCCTGACCTGGCGCTCGTCGCACGCACTGGATCCGTACCGTCCGCTGGATTCGGACGTCAAGCCGGTCACCATCGAGGCGATCTCGCTGGACTGGAAGTGGCTGTTCATCTATCCGGAAGAGAAGGTGGCGGTCGTCAACGAAATCAAGTTCCCGGTCAACACGCCACTGAACTTCAAGATCACGTCCGATTCGGTGATGAATGCGTTCTTCATCCCGCACCTGGGCAGCATGATCTACTCGATGGCTGCGATGGAGACCAAGCTCCACCTGATCGCCAACGAGACCGGTGAATTCCCGGGCATGTCTTCGCACTACAGCGGCGCGGGCTTCGCCAAGATGCACTTCACCGCCTACTCGGTCACCGATGCCGAATACCGCCAGTGGCTGGACCAGGTCCGCGCCGGCGAGCAGACCCTGGACAAGGCCTCGTTCAAGGCCCTGGGCGAAGCACGCAACGCCGAGTGGTATCCGGTCACCTACTTCGGCAAGACCGAAGAAGGCCTGTTCGACTGGGTCATCGCCAAGCACATGGGCGACAACAAGCATTACGGCATGAAGCACTCGCATGCCGGTGCCGCCGCTGCCGACGCCGCCACCCATGAAGCGCACGAGGGCCACGCCCCCAGTGATGCGCATGATTCCAAGGAATCGGGTGAAAACCTGGATGCCAACGAACACGAACACGCAGGCCATGCCGGCCACGCGGGTTCGGGAGAATGAACATGTTGGGAAAACTCTCTCTTGAGTCGATCCCCCACGATCCGATCGTGCTGACCACCCTGGTCGGCGCGGTGCTGGGTGGCCTGGGCGTCGTCGCCCTGATCACCAAGTTCAAGCTGTGGGGCTATCTGTGGAAGGAGTGGTTCACCTCGGTGGACCACAAGAAGATCGGCGTGATGTACCTCATCGTCGCCTTCGTCATGCTGCTGCGCGGCTTCTCCGACGCCATCATGATGCGCACCCAGCAGGCGCTCGCCGTCGGCGGGTCCGAGGGCTACCTGCCGCCGCACCACTACGACCAGATCTTCACCGCCCACGGCGTGATCATGATCTTCTTCGTGGCGATGCCGCTGATCACCGGCCTGATGAACCTGGCCGTGCCGCTGCAGATCGGTGCGCGTGACGTTGCGTTCCCGTTCGTCAACTCGCTCAGCTTCTGGCTGTTCGTGGCGGGCGCGGTGCTGATCATGCTGTCGCTGTGGATCGGTGAGTTCGCCGCCACCGGCTGGCTGGCGTTCCCGCCGTTGTCGGGTATCGAATACAGTCCAAGCGTCGGCATGGACTACTACATCTGGGGCCTGCAGGTGGCGGGTTTGGGTACCACGCTGAGTGGTATCAACTTCTTCATCACCATCCTGAAGATGCGTACCCCCAGCATGAAGCTGATGCAGATGCCGGTGTTCACCTGGACTGCCCTGGTGACCAACGTGCTGATCGTCGCTGCCTTCCCGGTGCTGACCATCACCCTGGTGCTGCTGACCCTGGATCGTTACCTGGGTACGCACTTCTTCACCAATGATGGTGGCGGCAACGCCATGCTGTACATCAACCTGATCTGGATCTGGGGTCACCCGGAGGTGTACATCCTGGTCCTGCCGGCGTTCGGTGTGTTCTCCGAAGTCATCGCCACGTTCTCGCGCAAGGCGCTGTTCGGCTACAAGGGCATGGTGTACGCCACCGCCTGCATCGGCGTGCTGTCGTTCATCGTGTGGCTGCACCACTTCTTCACCATGGGCTCGGGTGCCAACGTCAATGCCTTCTTCGGCATCACGACGATGATCATCTCGATCCCGACCGGCGTGAAGATCTTCAACTGGCTGTTCACCATGTTCCGCGGTCGCGTGCACTTCACCACCCCGGTGCTGTGGACGATCGGCTTCATGGTCACCTTCGTCATCGGCGGCATGACCGGCGTGATGCTGGCGATCCCGGCCATCGACTTCGTGCTGCACAACAGCCTGTTCCTGATCGCCCACTTCCACAACGTCATCATCGGCGGCGTGGTGTTCGGCATGTTCGCCGGCATCACTTACTGGTGGCCGAAGATGTTCGGCTTCCGCCTCAATGAGTTCTGGGGCAAGTGCGCGTTCTGGTGCTGGTTCATCGGCTTCTACGTGACCTTCATGCCGATGTACGTGCTGGGCTTCATGGGCATGACCCGTCGCCTGCAGAGCACCGTCAACCCGGCCTACGAGCCGCTGCTGCTGGTTGCTGCCTGCGGTGCGTTCATCGTCGGCGCCGGCATCCTGTGCCAGATCATCCAGGTGGCCGTGTCGATCCGCGACCGCAAGAAGACCGTGGACCTGACCGGTGACCCGTGGGATGCCCGTACGCTGGAGTGGGAAACCTCCTCGCCGCCGGCCTTCTACAACTTCGCGACCCTGCCGGACGTCACCGAGCTGGACGATTTCTGGGAACGCAAGCAGCGTGGTGAAGCCTGGCCGAAGCCGGCCAAGTACACCGACATCCACATGCCGCGCAACACCGGCACGGGCGTTGTCATCGGTGCCTTCAGCCTGGTGTTCGGCTTCGCGATGATCTGGCACATCTGGTGGCTGGCCATCGTCGGCTTCGTCGGCATGATCGCCACGTTCATCTACCGCACCTTCGACCAGGACGTGGACTACTGGGTCCCGGCCGCCGAGGTGGAACGCATCGAGAACGCACACCGCAAGCACCTGGAAGCCCAGGGCCTGGTGAAGTCGGAGCTGAAGGCATGAGCACCAATACCTCGACCCTGAGCCCTGGGCACGCCGCACACGCGGCGGCCCATGGCCATGACGACCACGAGCACCACGACACCGGCGGCAACACCGTCTTCGGTTTCTGGGTGTACCTGATGAGCGACTGCCTCATCTTCGCCTCGCTGTTCGCCACCTACGTGGTGCTGGCAGGCGGTACCGATGGTGGCCCCACCGCGAAGGACCTGTTCGAGCTGCCGTTCGTGGCGTGGGAAACCGCGCTGCTGCTGACCTCGTCGCTGACCTTCGGCCTGGGCATGATTGCCATGCACCGCAAGCAGATGGGCCAGATGTACCTGTGGCTGGGCATCACCTGGCTGCTGGGCTTCGGCTTCATGTGCATGGAAGTGTGGGAGTTCCAGCATCTGATCCATCAGGGCTACGGTCCGGACCGCAGTGCCTTCCTGTCGGCGTTCTTCGCCCTGGTCGGTACCCACGGCCTGCACGTCAGCGCGGGCCTGCTGTGGCTGCTGGTGATGTTCGTGCAGCTGAAAAAGTACGGCCTGACCGCGACCAACAAGACCCGCATGGCGTGCCTGAGCCTGTTCTGGCACTTCCTGGACCTGATCTGGATCGGCGTGTTCTCCGTCGTCTACCTCAATGGAGCGCTGTAATGGCACATGACAACCATGCACACGACCACGGCACCGGCGGCGAAAGCCACGGCAGCGTGAAGTCGTACCTGATCGGCTTCGTGCTGGCGGTGGTGCTGACCGTCATCCCGTTCTGGATGGTGATGTCGGGCGATTTCTCGCGCACCGTCAACGGTGTGGTGATCGCGGTCACCGCGGTGCTGCAGATGCTGGTCCACCTGGTGTTCTTCCTGCACCTGGACCGCTCTTCGGAAAGCCGCTGGAACGTCAACGCGGCGGCCTTCACCGTCGTGGTGATCGGCATCATCGTGATCGGCACCCTGTGGGTCATGCACAACATGAACGTGCACATGATGCACTGACGTCCTCGCGACGTTGCCACGCAGAAAGGCCGCCCTCGGGCGGCCTTTCTGGTTTTCCGTTGTCCGGTAGTGCCGGCCGCTGGCCGGCAATTGCGGGACGCCGGCCAGCGGCCGGCTTTACCCCGCCACCCGGCGCAGGAACTCCTCTGCCTCCATCGGCCGGCCCAGGTGGTAGCCCTGCAGCTGGTCGCAGCCCAGCTCGCTCAGGTACTCGCGTTGCGCCTGCGTTTCCACGCCTTCGGCCACCACCTGCAACTGCAGGGTGCGGCCCAGCGCAATGATCGACGACACGATGGCGGCATCTTCGTCGTTGCATTCCAGATCACGAACGAACGCGCGGTCGATCTTCAGTTCGGTGGCCGGCATGCGCTTGAGGTACAGCAGGCTGGAATAGCCGGTGCCGAAGTCGTCGATGGCGATGTGCACGCCCATCGTGGTCAGGTCGTTGAGGATGGCCAGGCTGGCATCGACGTCCTTCATCGCCGTGGTCTCGGTGATCTCCAGGGTCAGCCGTGCCGGTTCGATCCGGTGCCGCTCCAGCACCTCGCGCACGCTGTCCAGCAGTGCCGGCGAGGCGAACTGCAGCGGCGACAGGTTCACCGCCATGGTCCATTCCGCATGCCCGGCATCGTGCCATGCCCGCAGTTGCGCGCAGGCCTGGTCCAGTACCCAGTCACCGATCGGCAGGATCAGGCCGCTGCGTTCGGCGATCGGAATGAACACATCCGGCGCCAGCAGCCCCAGCTCCGGGTGCTGCCAGCGCAGCAGCGCCTCGGCGCCGGTGGCCGGTGCGCCCGCGGCCGGAAATTTGGGCTGGTAATGCAGGATCAGTTCGTTGCGGGCGATGGCCTTGCGCAGGTCCTGCAGCAGGCGCAGCTGGCGATTGGCACTGAGCTGCATCGAGGGCGTGAAGAAGGTATAGCCGTTCCGCCCGGTTTCCTTGGTGTGGTACATCGCCGCATCGGCGTGCGCCATCAGCTCGCGCTCGTTGCTGGCGTCATCTGGGTACAGGGCGATGCCCAGGCTGGCGCTGACCTGCAGTTCGGCCGCATCCAGCGTGAACGGCTCACCGGCGGCGGCAATGATGCGCTCGGCCACCACCACCGCATCGTCGGGAATGTCGATGGCCAGCACGATCACGAACTCGTCGCCGCCGAGGCGGGCGAACGTGTCCTGCGGGCGCAGCAGGCCGCCGATGCGCTGCGCCACCGCCACCAGCAGGCGGTCGCCAAGCTGGTGGCCATAGGCATCATTGACCGCCTTGAAACCATCCAGGTCGCAGAACATCACCGCCACCGCATGATTGCGGCGCCGCGCCTTCTCGATGGCCTGCTCGATGCGGTCCTGCAGCAGCATGCGGTTGGGTAGCTGGGTCAACGGGTCGTGCAGTGCCGCCTGGATCAGCTTGTCGTTGGCGTGCGCCAGCGAATCGGCCAGCAGCCCGGTGCGCACGCGCATCTGCCGGTCGAACAGCGAGGCCACCAGGGCGATGCCCAGCGTGGCCACGGTGGTGACGATCACCAGCACCGCCAGCCAGCGCGTGTCGATGCCGCCGCTGCCGACGGCGCCACAGATGCTGCCTTCGGGGAAGCGCGCCGCCGCCATGCCGGTGTAATGCATGCCGACGATGGCCAGGCCCATCACCAGCGATGCGAGCGCGCGCAGCAGCAGGGTGTTGCGCTGCTCGGCGCGCAGCCGGAAGGCGATCCACAACGCCGCACCTGCGGCACCGATGGCCACCGCAATGGAGGCGGCGAACCAGCCGGGGTGATAGTCGATGCCCGGCTGCATGCGCATCGCGGCCATGCCCAGGTAGTGCATGGTGGCAATGCCCAGGCCCATCAGTACCGCACCGGCCAGCAGCCGCCGCCACGGCAGGCTGGGGCGCGACACCAGCCACAGCGCATAGGCCGAAGCGCCGATCGAGACGGCCAGCGAGTACAGGGTGATGCCCAGGTCGTAGCCGACCGGAATCGGCAGGTCGAAGGCCAGCATGCCGATGAAATGCATCGACCAGATCCCCAGGCCCATGGCCGCCGCGCCACCCGCCAGCCACCAGCGTGCCACGCGCCCCTCGGCCGTGGCCAGGCGGCCGGCCATGTCCAGCGCCGTGTACGAAGCAAGAATGGCCACCAGCAGCGAGATGGCGACCAGGCTCTGACTGTAACTGCCAGTCATGTTGAATCCAGAGGGAGAGGGAGGGGCGCCCGCAAGGCGCACGCCCGCGACAGCTATCGGCGCGAGTGGACGGGACTTGAGCGGTCGCAGCACCTGCGACCTGGCTCGGCTATCCTGCCACGCCTGTTCCCATTGCTGGAAATCATCCGATGGCAAAAGCCCGCACCGCCTACGTCTGCAATGAATGCGGCGCCGAATTCAGCAAGTGGCAGGGGCAGTGCACCGAGTGCAACGCCTGGAACTCGTTGTCGGAGATCGTGCTGGAGAGCGCGGCGGCGGCCAAGGCGCCGGCCTCGCGGCGGGCCGGCTGGGCCGGGAAGATCGACCCGCCGAAGATCACCGCGCTGAAAGACGTGGAGCAGACCGAGCATCGCCGGGTCTCCACCGGCATCGGCGAGTTCGACCGCGTGCTGGGCGGCGGCCTGGTCGAAGGCGCGGTGGTGCTGGTGGGCGGCGACCCGGGCATCGGTAAGTCGACGCTACTGCTGCAGGCGGTGGCGAAGATGGCCGCTGAACTGCCAGTGCTGTACGTCACCGGCGAGGAGTCGCTGGCCCAGGTGGCTGGCCGTGCGCATCGCCTGGAGCTGCCGCTGGACGGCGTCAATGCGCTGGCCGAGACCGGCGTCGAGTCGATCCTGCAGCACGCGGCCAAGGCCGGCCCGCGGCTGATCGTGGCCGACTCGGTGCAGACCCTGTGGACCGAAACGCTGACCGCGGCGCCCGGCTCCGTAAGCCAGGTGCGCGAGAGCGCGGCACGGCTGGTGCGCTTTGCCAAGGAAACCGGCACTGCGGTGTTCCTGGTCGGCCACGTCACCAAGGAGGGCGGCATCGCCGGCCCGCGCGTGCTGGAGCACATGGTTGATGCGGTGCTGTACTTCGAAGGCGAGAGCGGCAGCCGCTTCCGCCTGTTGCGCGCCTTCAAGAACCGGTTTGGTGCGGTGAACGAACTGGGCGTGTTCGCGATGGGGGACAAGGGCCTGAAGGAAGTCTCCAATCCATCGGCCATCTTCCTGTCCGGCGGCAGCACCCATCAGCCGGGCAGCTGCGTGATGGTCACCCGCGAGGGCACGAGGCCCCTGCTGGTGGAGGTGCAGGCGCTGGTCGATGCATCGCCGCTGTCGAACCCGCGCCGTGTCGCGGTCGGCCTGGAGCAGAACCGCCTGGCGATGCTGCTGGCGGTGCTGCATCGGCACGGCGGCGTGCTGGTCGGCGACCAGGACGTGTTCGTCAACGTGGTCGGCGGCATCCGCGTGCAGGAGACCGCCGCCGACCTGCCGGTGCTGCTGGCGGTGCTGTCGTCGCTGCAGGATCGGCCGCTGGCGGAAAAGACGATTGCCTTCGGCGAGGTGGGCCTGTCCGGCGAGATCCGCCCGGTGCCCAATGGCGAAGACCGCCTGCGCGAGGCCGCCACCCATGGCTTCAAGCGCGCCATCGTGCCCAAGGCCAATGCGCCCAAGGGCGGTTCGGTGAAAGGCATGGAGGTGATCGCGGTAGAACGCCTGTCCGAGGCCATCGACGCGGCGTGATGCCAGCCCTGTAGAGCCGAGCCCACGCTCGGCTGCTTTCTGTGGAGTCGAGCCATGCTCGACTGGTGGTCGAACAGCAGCCGAGCATGGGCTCGGCTCTACAAGTGTCCAATGCAGTAACGGTCAGCTTCACTGTGTTAGTTTTTCCCGCTCGACGAAGACGCCCTCTGGCGTCTTTCCGTGCCCAGGAGTAAACGATTACATGCAGGACACCGCACTCACCGCCCCCAACGCCGAGATCCGTCGTGCCGGGGTCGATCTCAATGGACTGATGACGGTGCTGGGCAAGCACCTGTATTCCACCCCGGTGGTGGCGCTGCGTGAGCTGGTACAGAACGCGCACGACTCGATCATCCGCCGCCGCATCGAACAGCCCGGCGTCGCAGTGCCGTCGCGCATCTCGGTGCAGGTCGATGCCGGTGCCGGCGTGCTGCGCATCTCCGATACCGGTGCCGGCCTGACCCGCCAGGAGATCCACGATTACCTGGCCACCGTCGGCGTCGGCTATACCCGTGGCCTGCGCCAGGGCGGCGAGGACGATGAGGGCCTGATCGGCATGTTCGGCCTCGGGTTCCTGTCGGCCTTCGTGCTGGCGCGCCGGGTCAGCGTGCGCACCACCTCGTACCAGACCCCGGACCTGGGCCATCTGTACGTGTCCAGCAATGCCGAGCAGTACACGGTAAGCGAAGTGCCGGCACGTGCGGTCGGCACCGAGGTGGAGCTGGAGCTGCATCCTGATTTCCTGCCGCTGGCCAACGAGGCGCGCCTGCACGAGGTGCTGGGCCGCTACTGCGCGCTGCTGTCCGAGCCGATCTTCATTGGCGCTGCGACCGAGGCGATCAATCCCGAGCCGCCACCGTGGCGCGATCAGGGGGATGTTGCCGTGCATCCGGTGCAGGCCCGCCGCCAGGCGCTGCAGTTCGCCGCGCGGTTCGAGCATGATTTCGAGCCGATCGTCACCGTGCCGTTGCGTGCCGATGGCAACAGCGATGCCACCGGCCTGCTATGGGTGCAGGACGGCGCCACCTATGGCACCAGCGACAACCGCAACCTGTCGGTGTTCGTGCGCGGCATGCTGCTGGATGACGACGCGCGCGACCTGCTGCCGCCGTGGGCCGGTTTCATCGGCGGGGTGATCGAATCCTCGCGGTTGACGCCCACCGCCAGCCGCGAAGACCTGCAGCGCGATGACCAGTACCGCGCGGTGCAGCATGCACTGCTGGAGGCGCTGATCGACGGCCTGGCCGACGTCGCGAAACAGCAGCCGGAAGCCTGGCGGCGCGTGCTGACCCGCCACAACGAGGCCCTGCTGGGTGCGGCACTGTGCGATGAGCGCCTGTTCGAACTGCTGATGGAGCATGTGCGGGTGCCGACCTCGCAGGGCGACCTGCCGGCCAGCGCGTTGCCGGCGCGCGGTGCCGTGCATGTCATCCTCGACAACGGCGGTGGCTTTGAAGAGATGCTGTTCCGCGCGATGGGCGTACCGGTCGCGCATGGCCATCGCTACGCGGTGGTGCCGTTCCTGCGACGCTGGGCACAGGCCAAGGGCCTGCGCCTGGTCGAGCTGGGTACCGAGCAGGGCAACCGTGCGCTGTTCCGCAGTGATGACAGCCTCGACGAGGCGCAGCTGGCCTGGCTGCGCGAACAACTGGGTGACGGCGAACAGTTGCTGCCGGCACGCTTCAGCCCGGAGGCGCTGCCGGTGGTGGTGGTGCCCGACCGCGAGGCCGAGCTGAAGCAGCGCCTGGAAGACGACGAGAACGACAAGCGCGTCTCGATGGCCGCGCTGCGCCTGGCGCGCCAGTTCACCGCGCGCATCGAATCACGCGCACCATCGCGGTTGTACCTCAACCTCGACAACCCGGCGGTGCAGGCGCTGTTGCGCGCCCAGCGCGAGGGCCATCCGCAGGCCGAGGCCGCAGCCCGCCTGCTGCGCTCGCTGAAAGTCATCGTCGCCGCGCAGGGCCGCCCGCTGGCACGCGCGAACGCTACGCCCGGCCCGGATCTCAACGGCGCCTTTACCGATATCGCCGGTGCCCTGCAGCAGATGCTGCGCTGAGCACCGCACCTTCTCATCCAGCCTTCGCTAGACAGGAGCAATTACCCCCATGGACATCTGGAACTGGGTCGAAAAGCTGCAGGGTGACCTGCGCCAGGCCGGCCAGGCGCAGAACGCGCACCTGCTGAACCGTCTCGCCGACGAGGTCAGTGAACTGCAGATCGACCGCGTCGATGCGCTGCTGCCCGAAGCGCGCGCATTGGGCAAGGCGTTGGACAACCCGTGGGTTGACGTCTATGTCGGCCACTGGGCGCTGCGCAACCGCGTCGGCAACCGCGTGGAAGGCGAAAGCGCACTCGGCGAAGCCGTAGCGCTGTTTGAACGTGCGCACCGCGAGGACACGCTGGAATGCCCGCAGTCGATCTGCGTGACCCAGGACCTGGCCGCCTGCTACGGCAACATCGATGGCCCGGGCTGGGTGCCCGAGCGCATCGAGGTCTGCGATGAAACACTGGGTCGCATCGACCCGAGCTGGGCCTGTTTCCAGTGCCTGAGCTGCGAGAAGGCCGATGCGCTGCTTGATGATGGCCGTGGCCAGGCGGCACTGGATTACCTGCAGGTGCAGGCCGATGCCGTGGAGGCCTGTGGCAAGGAAGTGTTCGACAGCTTCCCGGAGATGCAGATCAAGATCCTGCTGGGCATGGGCCGTGCCGATGAGGCACTGGCGCTGATCGAAAAGCGGGAGGCCGAAGTTGCTGCGTCCGGAGAGTACGAGCCGGCCAACTGCACGGTGCCGCGCCGCCTGTCCAAGGCCTGGGCGCTGGCCCAGCTGGGCCGCGACGAAGAGGCGCTGCAGCAGCTGGTGCCGTGGAGCGAACTGACCCCGAACTACTGGCGGCTGTGGGCAAACACCGCGGCAGCGCTCTGTCAGCGGGATCCTGCGCGCAACAGCTGGGACCTGGGCACGCGCTTCAACACGATCATCGAGCACTTCGCCCGGGTTGGTTCGCATCGCCTGCTGATCGAAGTGGCGGCGCTGAGCCTGGAGCTGGCGCTGCAGCGTGGCGCGCGCTGGGTCGCACTGCGGCAGCTGGAACTGGCCCGCACCCATCTGGCGCAGCTGCGCCAGGACCGTGGTGCCGCGGCCCTGGTGGCCGGCCTGGCCGCGCGCATCGAGGCATTGCCGGACGCCGCGCCGCTGCCGGTGCCGGCCGGCGAGCTGCTGGCATGGCTGGATGCGCAGGGCGAACAGAACCAGTCGCGCGATCCCGAGCGCGAAGCGCAGTGGTTGCTGCAGGCGCATGCCGAGCTGCCCGATGACGAGGCGCTGGCCGACATGGCCGCCTCGGCACTGAATGCCTGCGGCGCGCAGGCCGAGGCGCGGTCGCTGCTGTGGCGGTTCGTGCGCGGCCATGCGCAGCACGATGGCCCCGCGGCCTACACGCTGATGCGCTGGCTGGCCGAACAGGGCGACGACGACGGACTGCGCCAGCTGGCCGATCTGTATCGCGGCAGCGTGCCGGTGTTCGCGCACTGGTGCGAGGTGCAGCGTGCACGCCGCGTGTCCGACTGGCCGGCGCTGGAGCAGGCGGCCCGATCGCTTCTGGAGCTGTCTCCGGGCTCGCACGGCGCGCGCGGCACGCTGGCGCGTATGTACATGGAAACCGGCCGTTTCAGCGACGCCCAGGCCTGTTATGCACAGCTGGTGGAGCTGCTGGAGGAGCCCAATGCCGCGCATTGGGACCACATGAGCGCAGCCAGCGCGGCGCGCGACTGGGACGCCGTGCGCCGCTCGGCGGCGGCGCTTGGCATGGAATTGTCCAGCCAGGAAGGTGTGGTCGAGGAGCCATGGGGCTGGGTGATCATCCGCAGCGAAGAGAACGGCGAGCCGATGGAGTACTACGCCCGTCGCAGCGGTCCGGTGACCGCGCGCATCGTCGAGAACGCGCCGTCCAACCGCGCCCAGCAGGTGGGCGACTGGGTGGTGTTCGATGCCGCGCTGGTGCATCCGGCACCCGAGGAGGAGGAAGCGCGCGAGCATTTCATCCCGACCTACTCGCAGGTGCATGTGCTGGAGCGCGGCGGCTTCGCCCGCAGCTGGATGATCGATGGCGCGCACCCGGGCGAAGAGGCTTGGAACGCCTTCGTCGAGGCGGCCGAAGCACAGGGCTGGAAGGTGTGGTCACACAGTCGACCGGACTACACCGTCACCGACCCCGATGTGGAGGAGGGGACGCTGCCGGGCCTGCTGTTCACGGTGGCCCAGCCGCAGGACCATGCACCGCTGGCACTGCACCGCTTCCTCCAGCAGCAGACCGCGACGTGGCCGCATCCGCATTGCTGGCTGCGGCTTGCCGAGGCCTGTGACCAGGACCGCCAGCCGCACCTGGACGTGATCGAGCGTTACGGGCTGTAAGTAGAGCCGAGCCTGCGCTCGGCTTATGCTGGAACGCAGCCGAGCATGGGCTCGGCTCTACAAGAGATCGCCATCACGACCAAAGGGATTGGACATGCGAAAGACAGGGATGTTGATGATTGCCGGCCTGCTGCTGGCCCCTACCGCACAGGCCGCACCCGCCTGCCAGGAGCCTGCGGCTGTCGCCCGCGCTTTCTACGAGGCGACGACCGGCAACGGTGATCTGCTGGAGCCGCCGGCCGCGCTGGTCAGCGTGGCCTTCGGCAAGGCGCTGCGTGATGAGCGCGCCTGCCAACAGCGCGAGGAGGGCATCTGCACGATCGATTCCGATCCGTGGCTGGATGCGCAGGACGGCGACATCGAAACGCCGGTGCGCTACAGCTGGGAAGAGGCGTCGGCCACCGCCGGCCAGGTTGAGATGCGCTACTCGGTGTGGAAGAAGGCTTACCTGACCCGCCTGCCGATGGTGCGCCAGGGGCAGGGGTGCTGGCAGGTTGATGACATCCTCACCAACAGCGGTCGTTCGGTCCGGAAAATCCTGGCGCAGCCGATTCCCTGACCGGCGGCAGCGTCCGCGCATTGCGTGGCTGCCGGCCAGCGGCCGGCACTACCAGGGTGGGTGGGGGCGGCCGGTGGCCTGCAGTACCGGGGTGGGT